>JAJTHY010000149.1 GCA_021298045.1 Candidatus Jidaibacter sp. | reverse complement strand
ATGGCTAATGCCAATTGCCTCCTTTATAGCTATGCTTGCACCACAATTGCTCAAGTTTGTTATTATATTATCTAAAAATACTTGGAATGGGTTGCTCAAATGTTTCCAAGCCATAATGCTTTTTATTATCTCAACATCGTTTTTCAACCATCCATAATCATTTTTAGGAGAATACATCATTAACACAGAACCTAAAGGCAAGATTTTAAGACTATCTACAGCTGACCCTACACAGCAGCCAAATAAATTGATTTGTAAAGGCTGGTTACCACTTGCTTTGTTCAAAGCGCACCATAGCTTCTCTATATCTTTGTCCTTGATGTTATATCCCCAAAATCCTCGAAAACATTCTATATCAAACTGTTCATAAGATGGTTCTGACGCTCTAAAACCAGCATGACAGTGTACTATAATTCTAGTATTAGAATCAATTTTGCCTTCTAGGATTGCAATATCTTCTTCAGTGAGGCGTTTTTTTCCATCACCAATAATAATGTTCTCTTCGCCATCGTATAAGCCTTTCAACGAATCATACTGACCTTCCAATCTTGGTCCAATTATGTAAACGCTTTTGTATAGCATATCATTTAAAAATTTTATTTCACGGCACATTATATCATAAAATATGATGAATTTCAAGTAATTGCGCTTTATTTTGCAATATCTTATTATACAATCACTTAAATATTTCAACCAATTCGATACTTGACTACTCCCCGCAATATGTAGAAACTAGTGCAAACGATGAATTAGGAAATATAGCAATGGAAAAGGATTACGCTTGGATTAGAGATGCAAACTGGCCAAACTCTGTGGATAACAAGATATTAGATTGTTTGCACGCAGAAAACAAAAAATGCGAAGAGTTTTTTTCTCCGCTTCAAAGCGAGGTAGATTCACTTTTTGCAGAGCTTAAAGCTAGGATTAAAGAAGACGATTTTACCGTACCGATTAAAGTAGATGATTATTACTATTATTCATATATCAAACAGGGACAAGATTATTGGGTGCATGCCAGAAAACATGGGAGTTTGTCTGCCAAAGAAGAAGTGTTATTAGATGAAAATTTAGAAGCTGCTGGCAAAGACTTCTTCCATACTGGGGACGTTGAGGCATCCCCAAATCATAAATTACTTGCATATGGCATGGACCTTGATGGCTCCGAGCGCTATCAGCTATTTGTAAAAGATATAGCTGGTAATAAGCTGTTAGATGGCAATGTTAAAGACGCTTTTGGGAGTATAGTGTGGCATAAGAATAATGAAGGATTTTTCTATATACCCACTGGAGAAAATTGGCGAGCAGAAAAAGTTTTTTATCATACTATTGGAATGCCACAGTCGGATGATGTTTTGGTTTATGAGGAAAAAGATCATACTTTCTCGGTTAATATTGATTTATCAAGCTCCGAGCGCTATTTGTTCATTGTTGCAAAATCTGGCAATAATAACGAAACTTGGTATCTCGATCTTGAAGATCCTAACGCAAAGCTTACCGTTGTACTACCAAGGGAGCGAGATCATCTATACCATGTTACCCACCATGGTGATTACTTTTATATGCTCACAAATGATAAAGGTAAAAATTATAGATTAGTGAGGGCGGATATTGATGATCCAAATAAGAGTCGGAAAGAAATAATAGGGCATATTAACGATGTTTATTTGCTGGATGTGACCGCATATAAAAATCACATAGTTTTAGAAAAACGCGTTCTTGGGCTTACGCAAATTCAAATTATAGAACTGGCAACGAAAGAGTCGGAAGAGATTAAATTTAAGGACGAAGTGTACGATGCTTATCACATATTCACAACATTTGATTCATTAGCAGTTAGGTACCAATACTCCTCTCTTACACAACCTCGTTCAATTATGGAGTATGAATTTGCAACTAAAAAATCTACAGAGTTAAAGATTCAAGAGATACCTTCAGGTTATGATGCTGAAAAATATCAAACAAAAAGGGTGTGGGCAACCTCTAATGATGGAGTAAAGGTTCCTGTTTCCCTGCTGTATCGCAAAGATTTATTCAAGCAAGACGGCAGCAATCCCCTTTATTTATATGGCTATGGTTCTTACGGGATTGCGATCCCTCCAAGTTTCAGGACAACAGCATTATCGCTGGTAAACCGTGGCTTTGTCTTTGCAATTGCACACATAAGGGGCGGGGATGACCTTGGGTATGACTGGTATGAGTCTGCGAAATTTCTGACCAAAAAACGTACTTTTGAAGATTTTATTGCTGCTGCTGAATCATTAATAGAGCATAAGTATACAGCAAAAGGACAAATAGCAATATGTGGCGGTAGTGCTGGCGGAATGCTAATGGGATACTGCGCTAATAATGCACCAGAGCTATACAAAGCCATTATAATGCATGTGCCATTCGTAGATGTTCTTGAAACCATGATGGATGAAACTTTGCCGCTTACGCCACTGGAATTTGAAGAATGGGGCAATCCTAAAGATCCAGCGTATTACGAATATATCAAATCATATTCTCCGTTTGATAATATTGCTGCTCAATCTTATCCAAATATTTTTATTACATCGGGATTAAATGACCCTAGAGTTGGATATTGGGAGCCAACCAAGTTTGCTCTAAAACTCAGGGATTATAAAAATGATGACAATCTATTATTACTTAAAACCAATATGGATGCTGGGCATCAAGGTAAGTCTGGAAGGTATGATTCACTTAAAGAATTGGCAGAAGAATATGTGTTTATTTTAAAGACTTTTGGAATGCTATGATGACAGAAAGCAAAAAGATAAATGTGTATCTGGCCTCTGATTCCTCTGGTGCCACTGTATTAAATGTTGCCGATGCAGTGCTCGCTCAATTTCATGACTTGCAAGCTAAAAAGTTTATGTGGCCAATGATTAGATCACATGCGCAGGTAGACCATTTAATTAGCGTAATGAGAGCAAACCCAGGTTTATTACTCTACACCATGGTAGATGAAGATGTGGAAAATTATCTACTAAAGTCCTGCGGCAAATATGGATTAACTGCAATATCTGTTTTAGGACATGTATTAGAGTGCATTAGTGACTTTTTTAACTTAGAGAGCTTCCTGAAGAAACCTGGTCTGCAGCATAGGCTTCATGATGAGCATTATATAAATAAAATCACGGCAATAGAGTATACTTTAGCTCACGATGATGGGCGGAACCAAAACCATATTTACACGGCTGATATACTATTGCTCGGAGTCTCTAGGACATCCAAAAGTCCTACTTCACTTTACTTGGCGCAACGAGGATACAAAACAGCTAACATTCCTATTATTAAAGGAATAAAGACACCTATAGATTTTTCTAAATTTCAATCTACACTAATCGTTGGCCTTACTGTTTCCCCAGAAAAGCTAAAGAATATTAGAGACAACCGCTTAAACTATCTTATAAAACCTTCTACTAAGCCAGATAGCTATGTTAACAGCTATACGGATATATCTTTTATCAGAGATGAAGTAGTAGAGGCAAGGAGGTTTTTTGATGAACATTCTATACCGGTAATTGACGTAACTAATAAAGCAATTGAAGAAACTTCTGGGGAGATAATAAATTTATATAATACTAAAATCCCTGCTTACACCAAAACCCATTCTAAACTGAACACTTGCATCTCGCCTTGAAAAAATTTTAAGCGCTTGGCTATATATAACCGATTCAACTGCAAAAAAGGCACAGTTTTTGCTTTAATTGTCATTCCGCACTTGTTGCGTAATCTTAAGATCCCAGCCTACGCGAGGATGACTAAGAGGTGGAGATCTGTTGTATTTTTCATAGCCATTTTATAAGGGTTTAGCTATAAACAGCATCATTGCGAGCGGAGCGCAGCGATTACGGCATTCCAGCCACCTCGAGTCATTCCTGCTGCGGATGGAATCTTATCTTAAGATCCCTGAACTGCGTGCGGGATGACAACCTATCAGCAATCGCTAAAGCTCTTTCCCGGGTGACGCTGTTTATATATTTTATGATTACTCAGCTCCCGAGATAATTTCAGAGTTTTGACGGAGGGACTTGGTATGGGGAAGTGGGAAGGGT
>JAJTHY010000151.1 GCA_021298045.1 Candidatus Jidaibacter sp. | reverse complement strand
TTGATCGAGACCGCAAAGCTAAATGGCTTAAACCCGTGGGAGTACTTAAGGGCGGTATTTGAGCGGATACAAGATCATCCGATATCCAAGATCGCAGAACTCCTCCCGTGGAACATTAAACTAGATTAACCCACTGCACTAAACCTCCTTTACTGTACGCTTACCCTAAACCACTTCAAAACACAATTATTTACATGCTCCTTAAAATTCTAAAATCTGTTGATATTCTGCTGATTATTAGGCACATTTAAATAGTTGTAATTTTTTGGTTTAGGTAATGAATAAGTTTCAAAGCGTAGTGGTTGCTTATGGCGATGGTATAGGCCCGGAAATAATGGAGGCGACTTTAAATATTCTTAAAGAAGCTGGAGCGAGAATTAATATAGAAACTATAGAGATAGGTGAAAAGCTATACGCTAAGGGACAGTTATCTGGTATCTCTCCTGATGCATGGGATAAAATTTATAAGCATAAAGTTTTGCTAAAAGCTCCAATCACCACACCGCAAGGCAAAGGATACAAGAGTCTTAATGTTACTTTTAGAAAAGCACTAGGCCTTTATGCAAACGTTAGGCCATGTGTTTCTTTCTTCCCATTTGTAGATGGTGCGGATAGTAAAATGGACATGGTGATATGTAGAGAAAATGAAGAAGATCTCTATGCTGGCATAGAATACAAGCCAGGTAGAAATACGGCAATTTCTCATAAAATGATCACTAAGCTCGGGTCGGAAAAAATAATCCGCTATGCCTTTGAGTACGCGCGCAACAATGGGCGCAAAAAAGTTACCTGCATGGTTAAAGATAACATCATGAAAATCGCAGATGGTATGTTCCATGAGATATTTAAGGCAATAGCTCAGGAATATCCAGATATTACTAACAACTCAATTATAGTAGATATTGGATCCGCCAGGATTGCATCCAGGCCATCTGATTTTGATGTTGTGGTTACGCTTAACTTGTATGGAGATATTATATCTGATATCGCAGCTGAAGTGTCTGGATCTGTTGGCCTCGCTGGTAGTTCTAACATTGGTGAAGATTGTGGGATGTTTGAAGCTGTTCATGGATCAGCGCCAGACATAGCTGGCAAGGGAATTGCTAATCCTTCTGGTCTTCTAAACGGAGCAGTGCTAATGCTGGAATATATTGGTCAATATGATATAGCTGCAAAAGTAAAGAACGCTTGGCTTAAAACCATTGAAGATGGAATACATACAGGTGATATCTATAGAGAGGGCGTAAGCAAGCAGAAGGTTGGCACTAAAGAATTTGCAAATGCTGTTATTAAAAATTTAGGCCAAGAGCCGCTTAAGCTCAAGAAATATGAATATAAAGGCGCACAGGGTGCATCTGCCCCTAAGGCGCTTAAGGAAGATAATAGCGCTAAGAAGTTGATAGGGGTTGACTTTATGATTGATGCCACTGGTAAGGAGTTGGAAGCTTTGGCTTTGGCGCTCAAGGGTGCTCATAAAGATTTTAAATTGCACCTTATCGCCCAAAGGGGATTAAAGATATGGCCAGATTCAGATGCAAAAAAATCTAAGTTAGAGGTAGTGAATTGTAGATTTATTGGCTTTGCTGATACTGGAGTTACCCATCAAATGGTAAGCGAGCTATTCGCAACTATTGTGAAAACAGGCTTAGATATAGCAGCTATCAATAGCCTATATACATATGACGATTCAATAGGTTTTACCTTAGCTCAAGGAGAATGATGAGGATATGAAGATTACTGCTTTCGTGTTGCTATTTGTATCTATTATTCTTACTGCCGGATATTGGTATTTAGATTCTGTAACTTATTATAAAGGAGAAAAAACCGATCATTTTGATGGGAAGGTTTTTTTCAATCCATATGATAAAGTTAAGAATAGGTTTTCAAAATTTTTAAAGTGGCGTATGAACCGAAATCCAGCGCCATGGCCAGATTATCTTGAGGTGGAAAATTATGATGCTCCACCTCCTACATTTGAAGGTGGTATTAGAGCTTCCTATGTAGGGCATGCAACTGTTTTGCTGCAGGTTGATGGAATTAATATTTTGACCGATCCTGTATTTTCTAAAAGAGTTGGTCCTTTTGGAATGGGTCCTAAGAGGGTTATTGACCCTGGGGTGAAGTTAGAGGATTTGCCAAAGATAGATGTTGTGCTGATAAGCCATAACCACTATGACCATATGGATAAAGCCACAATCAAAACTTTGGTTGCCAGAGATAATCCAAAATTCATTACTCCACTTGGGAATGATGCGATAATAAAATCTTTTACAAGCAAAGCAAATGTAGAGTCTTTAGATTGGTTTCAGTCTATAGAATTAGATTCCTTAGTTATTAACGTTATGCCTGCACTGCATTGGTCATCTAGGTTTGTGCTGGATAGAAATAAAGCATTATGGTCTAGTTTTGTTGTGGAAACTAGTGCTGGCAATATATACTTTGCAGGTGATAGTGGATATGGCTCTGGTACGGTTTATGAAGCAATTAGAGATAAATTCGGAGATATAAAGCTAGCATTAATTCCAGTGGGCACTTATGAGCCTAGAGATTTCATGATGATGGTTCACAATAATCCTGATGATGCGATGCGCGCATTTCGTTTAATTAATGCGGAATATGGTATGGCTATACATCACAGCGTGTTCCAACTTAGTGATGAAAGTATTGAACAGCAGCATAGTGATTTTATCAAGGCTTTGGAAGAAAGCGATGTAAGTCCTAAAAATTTTAAGATGTTGAAAGTTGGTGAGCCTTGGGTTGTGGAATAAGTGTAGCTATTTTATAAGGGTTTAGCTAGTCTGTCCGTCAAAAGCCATGCATCACTGATAACACAAGCAGGGCGACCGCATTAAAAATTTTCATATCGTATCTGAATTATGAATAAGGCGTCGTCAAAAAATGGTTAATTAGCATAATGAGTGTCATTGCAGGACCACTACCCTTTTTGTCATCCTCGCGTAGGCGGGGATCCAG
>JAJTHY010000030.1 GCA_021298045.1 Candidatus Jidaibacter sp. | reverse complement strand
TTGATCGAGACCGCAAAGCTAAATGGCTTAAACCCGTGGGAGTACTTAAGGGCGGTATTTGAGCGGATACAAGATCATCCGATATCCAAGATCGCAGAACTCCTCCCGTGGAACATTAAACTAGATTAACCCACTGCACTAGACCTCCTTTACTGTACGCTTACATTAATATTATTTATCTGCTAATATATTTTTAGGTTATGTGGCAAGGTGCATATGGATTTGATTACGAAAATATTATTGGCCCCTTTTAAATTACTTAAATGGCTTTTGCTAACCTTTTACAATGTGCTAAGTGCAATAGCAGGATTTATTACCCATATTCTTTACCTGATTTTGATTATATTTCTCATAAGCTATTTCGTATGGCATTTATATGACAAATATGAATTCATTAAAGAGCATTGGGAAGATGTCAAAAATTTAAAGATGGATGATATACCAAAATATGGGGAGAAACTTAAAAACTTAATAAAACAAGATTACGAAGATTTAAAAGACAAAATAGACCATAAGAATGATGATACAAATAAGCAAAAATCTCATAAAGATACTGAAAAACATCAAGCTAATTAGGCGCCATTTTTGATAGCGATAAACGAATTGCATCTTCTAACGATAAAGAATCATGCTCTTGAATAACTTCCGATAAAATCTTGGCGGCGTCACTTCTTGAAAAGCCTAATGTTGCAAGAGCGTTCAGCGCATCATTAAATATAGAGCCCATAGCCCCCGCATTACTGCCTACTGAGATGTTGGTCTTAATGTGCATAGTGCTTGCAGCAGCAGATATCTCCTGATGATTTTTCAGTTCGTTTACTATTCTGGCGGCAAGTTTCGGCCCAATACCTGGTATGGTTTTTATGGTACGTTGATCATCGCTAATAATGGCATGGAGTAATCTATCTGTATCAAATGTGCTTAGCAGTGCAAGCGCCACTTTCGCACCCACTCCTTGTACAGTTTGCAATAAATTAAACCATTTTTGTTCAAGCTTGGAATTGAAACCATAAAGCAGCATCTGGTCTTCTCGCACAATCATCTCAATATTGAAAACCCCAGGAGCATTATAAGACAATGCGGCAAGCGTGCTAGTGGTTAAAAATATTTTATAACCAACCCCACCCACATCTAAAATTATATGGTCGTTGTTAATTTCATCGACAACACCACGTAGCTTTCCTATCATTTTTCCCTATCCAATATGTTTTTTGCTATCTCTAAATTATTCAAAGTCCCTATGTCTATAAACTCGCTCTCCAGCTCTATGCCATAGAATTTATGAGTTTCCATAAGTTTAGGGAAGACATAATTCTTCATTATGTGAAATTCATCTGCGGCAATATTAATCACAGGGGCGGCTCGATAAATGGCTATACCGCAAAAAAGATAATCATTTTCACCACTTACGCGAGTTATTTTCTTGTCTATTCCCAGCTTAAAATCACCTTTTTCATAAGCGGGATTTATTTTCTTTAAATAAAAAAGTGAATCCATTTTATCTCCATCCCACGTGTTCAAAATGTTATCAAGTGGGTTGGGAGCGCTAAACAAAAGCGTATCAGCATTATAGACCAGCAATTCACTCAGGGTTAGGTCATGCATAACTTTTTTTATACCGCCACCAATATCTAAAATTTTTGGTTCATGCGAAATGTAAAAATCAACTGTGGCAAATTTTTTCTTCAATACGCTAACAGCATCATGGATTTGTTCCGCTAAATAATGAGTATTAATCGCGATCCTTTTAAACCCAGATTCTATAAGATTTACGCATGCACGCTCCAGCATGGTGATGCCGCCAACTTCCACAAGAGGTTTTGGTTTGGTTTTAGTTATCTCACCTAGCCTAGTGCCGAAGCCAGCAGCTGGCACCATAGCAACAGAATCGCTATTTAATAAAAATACCATGTTTATCAAACCAGTTTTTGAGTGGAGCCGCGATGTCTTTTTCAAGAGATGCTTTAACAAATTGCCAAACGCGTGGCAGGTAGTCTAGGTACCTTGGCTCCTGATCTTTGAGATTACGGCGGTGGAAAATGCCAATAATTTTCAGATTACGCTGCAAACTCAGAAGCGTGTAACTATCTTCAAATGCTTTAGCGTTAAGACCCAATTGAGAGCAAAAAAGCTTTTTGCACTTTTGAACAACTAGGGGCGGCACGTCGCGCCTAGCATCTTCTAAAAGTGAGAGTAAATCATAAGCGCAATTACCAAGTACCGCGCTTTGAAAATCTAAAATACCCAATTTATCAATTCCTGTTGCGTTTTCGATAATCATCAGATTATCGGCCATAAAGTCCCGCAAAGTTAAAACCTGTGGTAGGTTGTTAAGGGTTTCGTAAAGTGAATTAAAAATCAACTCAAGCTCATCCTGTGCGGAAGGATAAGAGATGGGGGGAATATTGTATTTCAGATACCATTCACTAAACAATCTGACTTCATCATTTAAAAGTTCAGCATTATAATGAGTTATTTGCAAATCAGTTGTTTCTATTTTAGTCAGCTTTATAAGGGCTTCCGTACATAACTCGTAACAAGGCATTTCCAATTCTGGCTGTGCCAATAGGTACTTAGTCAAAACTGCATTTCCAAAATCTTCTATAAGTAGATAACCCTTTTTAAGGTCAGTCTTTAAAATTGCAGGGGGGCGTAAGCCATTTTTTCTAAGCACAGATGCGATATAGATAAATGCCCCAAGCGAGTGATCTTTACTTGAATCCATTAGTATATGGGAACCCAATTCTGAAACAATTCTATAGTATCTTCGCGCTGAGCAGTCTGCAGGCAATGGATTTATTTTATAAGCATTTATCCCAAACTCAGCCAAAAATCTATGGAATGATAGATAATGCTGAGCGATGTGCTCACCTAAATTTTCATTTTGCATCGATAATCGGGATAATTTCATTCTCTATTATAAAGTTGTCTAGCGCGCCTAGCTTAGAATATATTATATTGCCATTTTTTCCAACAATTAAAGTAACAGGTATTCCTGTGGCGCCCAACTCCATAAAAAATCTATAGTTTTGAGCTATTGCTATTCTAGAATAAACATTTGAATCAAGGGGGCTAGACAGTGCATGTTCATCATCTAAAACTTCTAATCCTACTAAGTCTACTTTGTCTTTAAGGCCTAATTTTGCTAAAAGCTTTTTATCTTTAACGCAATATGAGCAATTATGACCAAAAACATGGATTATGGATCTGCTCTCGATTTTAAAGGGTGCACCAGTCTCATCTACAAGAAAGCTAAGGTTTACCTTGGTAGCACGCAGGTCTTGCCTGTATACTGCCTCGCTTGAGCCTAATAGAGAAAAGAGTATGCCAGCTACTGCAACTATCAATACAACAATATTAAGAGATTTGTTCATTTAAGAAATCCATTTCAACTTTAAAAATACTATAAAAATTATCTAGCAGAATGCTATCAAATTCTTCTAGGGAAATATTAATGCCGAGCGATTGTAATGAGCACACCCCAAAATTTGCTAGTCCGCAAGGTATTATACCTTCAAAGTACCTGAGGTCAGGTTTTATATTAATCGCAATTCCGTGATAGCTTATCCATTTATGGAGTTTTATACCGATCGCCGCTATTTTTTGTTCTTTGTCTTTATGCTTTACCCAAATGCCAACACGGTTTGGCACTTTATATGCATTTACTGAAATTTGGGATAAGCTTGTGATGATCCAATCTTCCAATTGGTTTATGAATAGTCTGATGTCGGGTGCATCCCCATGTAGCTTTTTCAAATTGAACATTGTGTAGATGACGCGTTGTCCGGGTCCATGATATGTGTATTTTCCACCTCTTGATACCTGGTGAACCGGGACATCCCTAGCATTTAGAAGTTCATCTATTTTTGCACTTACGCCTGCGGTGTATACGTGAGGATGCTCTAAAAACCATGCTTCTCCCAAAGAATTGTCTTGATAAATACGCTTTGCAATTGTGAGCATTTTTTGCTCTGCATAACTATATGCAACTGGCTCCTTACTAATATAAATAGGAAAGTTATCAGACATAGGCCCCAAAGTCGCGCTCTATCCAATCTTCCCGGACTTTTATATATAAAAATAGCCGGACTTTCTTATCAAGTAATTTGCCAATATGGAAGCGCGCGCGCTTGCCGATTTCCTTAATTTTAATTCCGCCTTTGCCCAGTGCAATTGCTTTTTGCGATTCTTTAACTACAAAGAGCGCCTGATGTATGGTAACAAGGTCGCCTTCTTCCTCCCACATTTCGGTTTCCACCTTTAATGAATATGGAATTTCCTGATGCAATAGAATAAATGCCTGCTCCCTGGTAATCTCTTCGCAAATATTTCGGATTGATTGATCTGTAATTTCTCCGTCTTCATAATGCCAAGGCCCTGGTTGTGCATGGGATTTCAAAAAGTCTCTTATGCGCTCTACATGAGATTCATTCATAGCAGAAATTGGGATGATCTCTTGAAATATGTTTTCATCACTCAATTTTTGTATAAGTGGCAATATTTCATCTTTTGTGACTAAGTCCGTTTTATTGATAATTGCAAAAAGTGGTTTTCGCGTGTTTTTCACAAATGAGAGAACATCTTTATATAAATCTGCTTTCAGCTTATTAACGTCAAACATTAGGCATACGATGTCTGCTTCTTCAAATGAGGTTTTAGCAGATTTTACAATTGCCTTTTCCAGCGTGCGTTTAGCATCAAATAATCCTGGCGTGTCTATGAAAATAATTTGAGTATCGCCTTCTGTTACTACACCTTTTATATTATGCCTAGTGGTCTGCACCTTGTGTGTTACAATTGAAACCTTCTCTCCTACCAGTGCATTCAGTAAGGTAGATTTTCCTGCGTTAGGCTCGCCTATTAATGCGACAGTTAGGCTCTTTTTATTATTCACTCTCAATACCATTTAATTTCATAAAGTTTTGTGCGGCTTCTACTTCAGCTTTCTTTATTGAGCTGCCAGATGCCATTGCTTCTTCATAGCCTTCTAGGCCAACCGTTACGGTAAATATTTTATTGTGCGCAAGTCCGGTTTCGCTTTGTAGAATATATTTTGGAATTCCTAGTTTGTTTTTTTGTGACCATTCTTGTAATAGCGATTTGGCATCTCGTCTAAATGCATAATCTCGATTGCTTATAAACGGTTGCCAATAAGGCAAAAATAATTCCTTGGTGGTCTGATAGTCGGAGTCCAAATAAACTGCGGCGATCAAAGCCTCTAGGCAATCCTCTAAATTCTTCTCATTGGTGCGCCCGCCAGTTGCTTCTTCACCACGGTCCAATATCATAGCGGCATCCAAACCCATAGATACAGCTATTTTTGATAACGTATGTGTACGCGCTAAATTCGATTGAATTTGTGAAAGCTTACCTTCATTAAAGTCTGGAAATTCAGCGTATAGAGTTTCTGCTAGTATTAGGTTCAGTACATTGTCACCTAGAAATTCTAGCTTTTGATAGCTTGTATAGGCCTTATCTTTTGAAAGACTCGGGTGAGTCAAGGCTGTTTTAAGTAAAGATTCATCTTTAAAAGTATATGCTAAATTCATTTTATAAAGCTAAGAGCCCTGCCTGTATCTAAGTTTTTCAAAAATTGGATAGGTGAAAAATCATAAGTAAATAATAAGTAATCAGCCCTGCCCACTAGGCGATCGAATGGTACGTAACCCATATCATTTAAATAACGGCTATCAACGGAGTGATTGCGGTTATCTCCCATGAAGAAAAACTGACCTTCAGGCACTTTGTAAACTGGAGTTTCATCTGGGAATGATTCCCTATCAACGCCATTTGCTTGAAGGATGCTATATGATTTAATTCCTTCTATAGTTTCTGTATATTCGGTTAAAGCACGCTCTTCACCAAAAGATCCCACCCGCTTGAAACCACCTTTAAGTTCTCTGGAGATTTTCTGGTTGTTGATGTATAGAATGCCATGTTTAACTTGTATTTCATCACCAGGAAGGCCAATTAACCTTTTTATATAAAAAGTCTCGGGATCCTTAACGCCTTTGAATACTATAATATCTCCGCGGGTAGGCATTTTTGCAAAGATCCTGCCTTCAAATAAAGGAATACCAAAAGGAAAAGAGTATCTGCTAAAACCATATGCAAATTTTGATGTGAAGAGATAGTCACCAATTTGTAGTGTTGGAATCATAGAGCCGGAGGGAATTCGAAAAGGCTCAAACAAAAAGGTGCGGAAAATAATTGCTATTATAATGGCCCAAAGCAGCGAGCGAAAAAACTCCTGCGCGTTGAAGTCGTTAAATTTTTGCTTGATAATAGACAGCACTAAGGCACCCTTAAAGATTTCGTCATCCTATGATAATCTCTTAAGGAGTATTTATCAAGTTTTTAGAGATATCAGTTTAATTACCTTTCTATGATGGAATCAAATGTGTGCTGTAGATTTAGTGTTGAAAAATAACCATCAAGCATATCTTTCGGTATGATGCATTTAAATTGCCCCATGAGAGATTTATTTCCTTTCAAAGTTGGTATCTCCATATTTTTTTGCGCCAAAGCATTCATAAATATAGAGGCAGCTAGGCAATTAGGAAAATATAAAGTTAAATTGTTATCATTTGTTGCAAAGTTTTGTGGCAATACCTCAGTGGCTTCTAAAGCGACAAAAAGATCATTGATTGGCTCTCGCATATATATCTCCTATTCTACTCTATTTTATATTAAAAATATGATAAGCTAAGTCCAGGAAATAATGCGACTTAGTATAATTTTGTAAATCAAGGTTTACTGTTTTAGCCATAAAGTGTATAATGGATTTATATAAAAAAGTAAGTATCATGTTGGCTCACCTAAATAAAGAAAGCGGTGGCCAAAGTTTCGGTGATTCATTGCGTGGTTTGTTGTGGCAAGTTGCAGAGGTTGATGAAAGAGCGGTTTTAAGTATTGTTCAAAAGCTAGGCGTCTCCGAAATTTTAGCTACTATCCTGTATAATAGAGATATAAAAACTGCTGGGGAAGCGGATCTCTTTTTGTCACCCAAGCTTAAGTCCTATATGCCTAATCCGTTTGCATTGCTGGATATGGAGAAAGCTGCCAGCAGAATCGCAGATGCAGTTATAAACAAAGAAAAGATCGGGGTCTTTGGCGATTATGATGTAGATGGAGCCACCTCCACTGCCTTGCTTAAGCGTTTTTTTAGAGACCTTGGTTTGGATGCAGAAATTTACATACCTAATCGGGTTTTAGAGGGCTATGGCCCAAGTGCAGAGGCTTTCCAAAAACTTAAGGATAATGGGAATACTTTGGTTATTACGGTGGATTGTGGCACTGTTTCTTTTGAACCCATTGAATACGCAAGGTCTATAGGATTGGATATAATTATACTAGACCACCACTTAAGTCTAGATTCATTGCCAAATGCAAATGCAGTAGTTAATCCAAACCGCTTTGATGAAACTTTTGAATATAAATATCTTGCTGCGGTTGGAGTTGCCTTCTTCACAACAATTGCGGTTAGAAGCAAGCTTAGGGATGCTGGTTATTTCAAGGATAAAGAAGAAGTAAATTTAATGAAATATTTAGATCTTGTAGCTTTAGGTACTGTCTGCGATGTTATGAATTTAAAGGGTGTTAATCGTGCTTTTGTTGCGCAAGGTCTGAAGTTAATCAACAACCGCAATAATGTAGGGTTAGCCGTTTTGGGTGATGTTGCAAAATTAGATTCTGCAGTTCAAAGCTATCATCTAGGCTTTATAATTGGCCCCAGAATTAATGCTGGTGGTAGAGTTGGAGAAGGATTGCTTGGCTCTCAATTACTCTCTACCGAAGACCCCAATGAAGCGTTAGAAATATCACTCAAGCTGGAGCGGCTAAATGATGAGCGTAGATCCATAGAAGCGGTTACTCTTGAAGAAGCTATTAATAAAATTGAGTCTAATGGTTTACATAACAAACCTATTATTATGGTGAGTGGAGAAAATTGGCACCAGGGTATTTTAGGAATTATAGCCAGCAGGTTAAAAGAAAGGTATGGCAAACCGAGTGCCGTTATATCTTTAGTGGATGGTATAGGAAAGGGTTCTGCAAGATCTATTACTGGCATAGACATGGGAACATTGTTGGCTAATGCGAAGATCTCAGGTTTACTGCTGCAGGGTGGTGGCCATGCTATGGCTGGCGGTTTTTCGGTAGAGCAGCCTAAGCTAGAAAAATTTTACGAAGTTATTTGCGAGCAACTAAAAAATACAGATGACATAGTTGAGCGAGCCAAAAGAGTTAAAATTGATGCTGTTCTAAATCTCTCAGCAGTGAATGGGGATTTAGTTAAAGCTGTTAGCGGAGCGGCACCTTTTGGGTCGGGAAACCCACAGCCCAAATTTGCCATAACCAAAGTTGTGATAGTGGATGTGCGCATTGTGGGCAAAACTCATATTATGTTTATAGTTGCTGACAAAAAAACAGATAGTAAAATAGCAACTACAGTAAAGTGCATTATGTTTAAAGCGCTTGAAACAGATATAGGAAATTTTTTGCTCAAGGGTATAGGTAAAACTGTGAGTGTGGTTGGCACCATTCAAGTGCATCACTTGGATGACTCTAGAGCCGATTTCATAGTTGAGGATGTTGCGATAAATACATGACCCAAGGGCGAAAATTAAGTTTTGGTATAATTGGGGCAGGAGCATGGGGAAGCGCATTTGCCAAATTAGCAGCAAGTAATGGCAATAAAGTTTTGCTTTGGGATAGGAGTTCGGAAGTTATTGATAACATCAATTCTAAGCGCGAAGTTACAGGGGTAAAATCTCTGGAAGAATTGAAAAAATGTGATGTAATAGTTATCGCCATACCATTTCAGATTATTAGAGATTTTTTAAGTAGCGATAAAATTCTTCCTTTGCGCAATAAACCATTTTTATTACTTTCAAAGGGCATAGAAGTTTATACCCATGAACTTGGGCATCAGATTTTTTCTAACACTAAAATTACAAATAGCTTTGCTATACTTTCTGGGCCAAATTTTGCTAGTGAAATAGCAAAAGGCTTGCCGGCTGCTACCGTGGTTGCGAGTCAAAATGAAGATTTAACCGCTGCACTGAAAGACGCTTTAATGTACAATAATATGCGGGTATATAGGTCATCTGACGTAATCGGTGTTGAAGCATGTGGAGCGGTAAAAAACGTTATTGCGATTGCAGCGGGAATTGCTATCGGCGCTGGATATGGCGAAAATGCCAAGGCTGCGCTAGTTTGCAGAAGCTTGGTGGAAATGGAGCGCTTAGTATGTGAGCTAGGTGGAGTAAAAGATACGGTGTTTGGGCTAGCCGGGATCGGAGACTTAATGCTAACATGTGGCTCTAATACATCTCGCAATTTCGCTTTTGGTTTAGCAATTGGCGAGCAAGGGTACCTAGGCGATATACTCAAAGATTGCAGCAAAACTATAGAAGGGTTTTGTACTGCAAAAGCAATTAAAGGGTTGGCATCGCAAAGGAAAATCCCCATGCCTATTTGCGAGGAGGTTTATGAGATACTTTTTAACAATAAAAAGGTTTCTGATTCACTAATAACTTTGATGAGTCGTGACTGATTTAGCTATATCACACAGATTCTTCGGAATGGCGATTTTCCACATAAACAAATTCTTTGCCGCAATACGGGCAAGTAATCTCGCTTTTGTCATGCTTAATTTGCAAGTATACTTTTGGATGACCTAAAGGACCGTTTCCGCCGTCACAGCTTACATCCTTTTGATTAACAATTTTTTTATCAGCAATCATATCAAGCAATGTGTTTATATAACATATAAGTGGCTTAGTTTGAATAAAATAGCGGGTGCAAAGCAAACGCTATAGGCTATGCAAACTCAATCACTTAAGAATATATTATGCACATTTTTAGACCGACATCCAGCAAGAATAAAAACATATTGAGAAAATAGTACACCCCACGAGTATACATGTCCTCAAGAATTACCAGAGCGTTCTTTTAAGAAACTTATAACATCTTCTCTAACACCAATAGCACCAAGATCTAAGTCAAAGCTATTATCCGCTATAATTCTTAAAGCACCGATAGCTGCCCTCCTGAGAGCAAATGGATCCTTGGACCCAGTGGGCTTGATGTTGATCGCAAACATTTGGTTTAAGGTGTCTAATTTATCTGCAAGCGCTAATACAGATGCCATAATACCCTCTGGCAATCTATCACTTGGTCCCTGTGGTTTATAATGATCCCTTATACAAATAGCCATCTCCGTGCTTTCGCCGCTTGCAATTGCATAATAATACCCCATTATTCCTTGCAATTCTGGAAATTCCTTCACCATGTTGGTGGTGAGATCACACTTAGCAAGCATGGCAGCTCTTTCAATTATGCTAGGATCCAAATCAAGCTCGAAGCAAATTCCAGTAGCTAAAGCAGATACGCTTAACTGCTTAGCATGCACAGAACCAATATCTGCATGGAAGGTTAGAGACTTAATATTTTCTATGCGATCAGCTAACTTAGATTTTAGATCCAGCTCATAGAAAAATTTAGCGTCGCTTAATCTTGCGGAAAGCACTTTATTGTTACCTTCTATTAGAGCCTCCCCTCCATCTATAGGGTCTATATTGGCAACTATTAAATAGTATGGTGATAAAACTGTATCTCCATCTTTTGTTTGCATATCTGTCATCAAATAGCGCTGATGATGCTTGAGCGTAATTATCAACACTTCTCTGGGTAACTTCATAAATTCAGGTTGGATTTGAGAAACAAATACTTTTGGATACTCAACAAGCCCTGCTATTTCATCTAATAGCTCACCATCCGCAATTAGTTCAACGCCTTTATCTGCTAGAGCCTTGGTAGCTTGTTGCAAAATGCTCTGTCTACGTGTCTCATGATCCACTACAACATAGGCTTTTTCAAGTTTTCCTAAGTAATCCGAATATGAAGAAACTTCAATAGGAGCAGGCGACATAAACCTGTGCCCGTAAGTTATATTGCCGCTTTTTATGTGATGATAGGCAAACTCTAAAGTTTTTCCATTTAATAAACACAAAATAGATCTGATTGGGCGCACCCACCTTAGATCATGATCTCCATCAATCATAGATTTTGGCCAAACAAAATTTTTTAGCGTTGTAATGATGATATCTTTAAGCGTGTCGGCTGGATCCTCATCCACTTTGTTTAGAACTGCGAAATAATAATCACCGCGCTTCTCTAACTGGGTTGCTTGTAAATTATTCTTTTTTAAAAATCCAGCTAAGGCTTGAGCTTGGGCATCCACACGTGGCCCTCTTAGCTCTTGGGTAATTTGTTTTAATTCAAGTTTGAATCCGTTTATTGCAACACCAAGTCTTCTTGGAGTTATCCATGATTTACATATGAAATCACCAGTGAAAGTGTCCATAATGGCTTGCGCTAACATTTGACTGAACTTTTCCTCAGCATTCTTTTGCATGCGCGCTGGTATTTCTCCAGAAAAAATTTCGAGTAATAGTTCAGACATATTCAACCATAATTGCGTTTAAGAGGTTTTGATAATATAAGCCCCGAAGACTATACCACATATACCCGCAATCTTACGACGACTTTTCTCTTCTTTCAAGAGCCACATACCAAGCACGCTCCCAAACACAATAGAGAGTTCCCGTAGGGCCACTACATAAGATGCCGGAGAGGATTGCATGGCGAGTAACACTAAATAATAAGTAAAAAAGCTTACCAAACCAATGGCACCACTATAAAATTTGTACCGCTTTATCACGGCCCAGGTATGACCGTTTAAACGCTTCATAACTATTGGGCACATTATGAGAGAGGTTATAATAAACATCATATTAATGTAAAACAGTGGAGGTATATAATTTAAACTTATTTTATCGATGATAGAATAAGTGGAAATGAACATGCCTGTACGAGCAGAGAGCATCATCACCTCACGTTTTTCTAAGTCTCCCAAACGTTTAATTGCGACAAAGATAATACCTAAAATCAGAAATATTACACCCAGAGCTCCTTGGGCGGAAATAACTTCTAACTTCAAAATAAGCATTATTGAGATGGTGAAAAAAATAGCTAACCCTCTAGATATTGGGTATATAAGTGACATTTCCCCAATATTATAAGACATGCCTAATGTATATAAGTACAAAGCATGCGCTACACCCGTTAGTATGAAAAATGGTATCCAATTGGCATTGAAATTTGAGAAGTCAGTAAAAATAACAGCCAGTGGGAAAGTTAATATTCCAGCTATACACCAACCAAGCCATAATATAGATATCTTATTCGCTTCCGTTTTTTTTGTATAGAAGTTCCATCCTGCATGAAGCATTGCAGAAAAAAGAATTAATATAAAATCTATTGTACTCATGCACCTTTTAAAATGGTGGAGCTAAGCGGGTTCGAACCGCTGACCTTTTGAATGCCATTCAAACGCGCTACCAACTGCGCCATAGCCCCTTAAATTTTCGTGGATTACCACTTTCGTAAGTGGGTATTATACCAAATCCCGAAAATAATTTAAGTAAAAGTTCTTAAATTTTGGGCAAGTACCAAGTGGAAAAAGGGCTTTAGTATTTTATATACCAAATACTTTTTCCTCAAGTAGGTCTACCCCAAAGATATGCAATTATGCTAAATTATTTTTTAGACTTGGTATTATGCGCTATATAAACCATATTTTGCAAACACTGTCAAACAGCTTTTAACTGCTTTTTAAGGCCATATAAGCTTATCTTAATTATGCTTCCTTGGATGCAAAAGATGACTGTGTTTGCTTCCGTATAGGAAATACACCAAAAGCATGAAACCCGTCCATATACCAGCATATAAAAATATCTCTTTAGGTAAGCTACTTAAAATACTTATTAAAAGAGCTGTGCCAGCAAGAGGAATAAACGGAACAAGCGGGCATCTAAATTCACGCTTAATATTAGGCTTTTTATAACGCAAATATATGGTTCCTATGCAAACTATGCTAAAGGTGACAAGCGCGCCAAAATTAGCAAGTTTAACAAGTTTATCCACGCTAAGTACTGAACCAAGCGTTGCTACAAGAAGACCTACAAGGAAGGTTAGTATATGTGGTGTATGCGTTTTCTTATGGGTTTTAGATAGGAACTTAGGCAGCAAACCATCATGCGTTACAGCATAAAGAATTCTGACAGCACCGTATATAAGAACCAACACAACCGTTGTGAGACCTGCAATTGCACCAATTTTAATCACAACTGAAAACCATGGCATGTTCATCTTGTTAAGAGCTATAGCCATAGGTTCTGCAACGTTTAATTCTTTATAAGGTACTATTCCAGTTAATACTGCCGAAACTAGCACATACACAAAAATACATACAAGTAGCGATCCAATTATGCCTATAGGCAAATCGCGCTTAGGATTTTTTGTTTCCTGTGCAGCTGTTGCAACAGCATCAAAACCAGTATATGCAAGGAATATAACTGAAGCTCCAGAAATAACCCCAGACCATCCAAATTCACCAAATACCCCAGTATTTTTTGGAATAAAAGGATGCCAATTTGCTGGATCAATTTTGGTTGCGCCAAGCACAATAAATGCAAATAACACAAACATTTTTATAAATACAATAATTGTGTTAACCCAAGCTGAAGTTTCAGAACCTTTGAATACAACAAAGGTAACTAAAGCCACAATCATTAATGCTGGTAGGTCAAATAATGTGGTAACAGTAGTGCCATCATCCAGTTGCACCACCGTGCCGAAGGAGTCACTTAAAATAACTGGAAAGAAAATGTTGTAATCAGCTAAAAAGCTTTGTGCATATCCAGACCAACCACTTGCCACAGAAGCTGCTCCCAAGCAGTATGTGAGCATAATCATACAAGCTATAATCCAAGCTGGGAGCTCCCCAAGAGATGAATATGCATATGTGTAAGAGCTTCCAGAAACCGGTATCATAGATGCAAGCTCAGCATAACATAAGGCAACGCAAGCACAAGCAAGGCCAGCCAGCATAAAAGATAAAGTAATAGCAGGGCCAGCATGTTGACCTGCAGCAGAGCCTGTAAATACAAATATCCCCGCTCCAATAATTGCCCCTATCCCAAGCATTACCAATTGAAAAGCACTTAAAGAGCGACTAAGGTCTTTAGATTTTTGCGCTTCTTCTATCAATCCTTCAACAGATCTGCACCTGAAATATTTCTTTATACTCATGTTTCTCCTATAAACTTAGGTTAGTATTGTTTTTTAATATTTTTAAGCCCTGTATGTAGCAATACTGGCGCAGCAACATAAATAGAGGAATATGTGCCAAACGCTATACCAAATAACAATGCCATACTAAAGCCTCGTAAAACTTCGCCACCAAAGAGTGCCAATGCCAAGCATACTAATAATGTTGTTGCAACTGTCATTATAGTCCTAGACAATGTCTCATTGATGCTTAAGTTAATGATGTGAGCCATATCACCACCCCTGTGCTTTCTCAAATTTTCGCGTATACGGTCGTATATAACTACGGTATCATTGATAGAGTATCCAACTATAGTTAGGATTGCAGCTATCGAGGTTAGGTCAAAGTCGTACTGACTAATAGAGAAAAATCCTAAAGTTATGATAGCATCATGTGCAAGAGAGATAACCGCTCCAAGGCCAAATTGCCAATCAAATCTAAACCAAATATATACTAGCATTCCGATTATTGCGACTACTAAAGCCAATGTACCGTTTAGTACAAATTCGCTGCCCACTTTAGGGCCAACATAGTCAACCTTTCTAAATTCCATTTCCGAACTTACAGTGCTGGTAAGGATTTCTTGAATTTTTCTTACCTCTTCCACTTGGCTAGATTCAACATCTTTTGGTTGAATTCTGATCATTACGTTCCCACCATTACCAACTTTCTGTATCAATGCACCGCCATAACCATATCTTGTTAATGAGGCACGAATATTATCTACTGTTATGTCCTCACTCACTCTGAGCTCCATAACAATACCGCCACTGAAATCTATGCCAAAGTTTAGACCTTTTACTAGCACTAACCCGATAGCAGCAATGGTTATAAGTAAGCTGAACAAAAGGGCAAAGCTTTTATACTTTATAAAATTGAAGTTCGTTTTGCTTGGTATTATCCGTATCGGTAAGCCCATGTGGTTAATAGGTGGTAAAAATTATAGTCATGGCAGTTTAATCATAATATTTTTATTCGCAAGGATTAATACTATAAACAAGCAAAAAATATCATATCACAACTCATATTTAATAGAATATAAGCGCTCGAATTTTCAAACAGATAATACCAGGGCGACCGCATTAAAAATTAGCTTGCAGGATAGTTGTAATGACATCATTATTCCATCCAGCAACCTTGCGTAGACCCTTAATGCTAGTGCCTCCCAAGAGTTTTTGGGAATTTTTCAGCATGTTTAATGCTACATGCC
>JAJTHY010000078.1 GCA_021298045.1 Candidatus Jidaibacter sp. | reverse complement strand
TGGCTTAAACCCGTGGGAGTACTTAAGGGCGGTATTTGAGCGGATACAAGATCATCCGATATCCAAGATCGCAGAACTCCTCCCGTGGAACATTAAACTAGATTAACCCGCTGCACTAAACCTCCTTTACTGTACGCTTACTTAAGTCTTATAACAATGGCTTTTCAAGTGAAGTTATGGAAAACCTAATTAATAATAATGTGTTAGTTGATAATCTTAAAGAAATTTCTGAATATTTCTAAATAAATTGACATCACTTTTCACCTAACAACTTACTACGCAATTCATTAAACTTGGTAAAATCATGTTTAAAAATTACCACAGCAGTGCCAGCGATTTTATCATGCAAACCCTGCTTATTATCACTAAACGCAACCATTATAAAACCAAGACCCAAAGGAACTGCAGACATAATATACCCGAAAAACCTGATTATAAGTCTAAGTAAGCTTGGTTTCCCTAAATCTTTAGCAGTTACCACTTTGCATGCGCACATCCATTTTCCTGGGGTAGAGCCATAAAGAAACCAAAAGCTGATTACGTATACCCCTATCAGCATAAAGCTTATAAGCTGAACAATTAAATAGTTTTTAAAGAAGTCATTCTCCCACAGCTTAACAAAGATCATCTCACCTGTTATTTTATCACTATCCGTAACTTCAAGGGAAAGTTCATTGAGCAGGATATCTGAGCTTCTACCCGCAAAAACAATATCTGATATAAAACCCATGATCGGCGCAAGCACCAAAATCAAGATTAACAAATCTATGCTCGCCGCAACAATGCGACGATTGAGAGATGCATATTCGACTACCTGTCCTCTTTCTTGCATAAAAACTAACCTATCTTCGTTAATCCACCCATATACGGCACTAGTACCTCTGGAACAGAAACAGTGCCATCTTCATTTTGATAATTTTCAATAATTGCAACCATAGTCCTACCAATTGGAAGACCAGAACCATTAAGAGTATGCACCAAAGTGTTTTTAGTGCCATGCAATTCTTTATATCTTGCCTTAAGCCTAAGAGCCTGAAAATCTCCGCAATTAGAGCAACTTGAAATCTCACGGTATTTATTTTGCCCAGGCAACCACACTTCTATATCGTATGTGCGAGCTGAAGAAAATCCAGTATCCCCAGAACAAAGCAGCATAACTCTGTATGGCAAGTTTAGTCTTTGCAAAATGGTTTCTGCAGCAGAACACATGCGCTCATGCTCCGCTTCAGATTCTGAGCTACGGGTAATGCTAACTAATTCCACTTTAGAAAATTGATGCAATCTCACCATACCCTTAGTGTCGCGCCCAGCACTGCCAGCCTCTGACCTATAGCAAGGTGTGTATCCGGTAAAACGCAATGGTAGCGTTTCCTCAGAAACTATTTTGTCCAACATTAAGTTAGTAAGCGGCACTTCAGCTGTAGAAATTAGATAATGGTCAGTGGTGGTTTTAAAAAGATCTTCTTCAAACTTAGGTAATTGACCCACTCCAAACACCGCATCTGCCTTCACTAAATGTGGAGCCACTACTTCTGTATATCCAAATTCGTTGGTATGAACATCTAACATGAAGTTTACCAAAGCGCGCTCCATGCGGGCAAGTGCACCTTTTAGATACACAAAACGAGAGCCAGAAACTTTTGCCGCTTGCTCAAAGTCTATCACCCCAAGTTTTTCACCAATATCAAAATGCTCAAGTGGTGCAAAGTCAAACTTGCGAATTTCACCCCATTTTCTGATTTCTTGATTGTCATTTTCATCTTTACCAACTGGCACTGCTTCCGCTAAGATGTTGGGCAGGCTGCAAAGAATATCTTCAAGAGAATTTCTCAAAGTGTCTTGCTCCGCCTCCAAAGCTGGGATAGTACGCTTCAGCTCTTCAGATTCCGCAAGCAAGCCATCAATCCCCTTCCCCTCTTTTTTGTATACAGGAATGAGTTTTGAAAGATCGTTCCTTTTACTCTGATATGTTTGCAATTCGGTTAGCACAGATCTAAGTTTTTCATCAATCGCCAAAATCTCCGCAGACCTTGCAGAAACACCGCGCTTCTCCATGCTTTTATCAAATGCTTCTGGGTTTTCCCTAATAAATTTTATATCATGCATATGTGTATATATTACTTAGCTTTATTAATTCTTTTGCATATTAGAATAGATATTTCATAAAGCAAGACCAAAGGCACAGCAAGAGCCACTTGGCTTAGCACATCTGGCGGAGTGATTATGGCCGCAACTAGAAAAATGAGGACTATGGCATATCTTCTAAAAGCTACCAACTTCTCTACTTTTAAAAACCCTACATGCACAAGTAGAATAAGAACCAGCGGCAACTGAAAGGCGGCACCAAAAGCAATGATCAAACCAATTACGAGTGAAATATATTCACTTATTTTCGCCTCTAGTATAAGTGGCATAGTCGCTGACAAATCACCTTCAAAGCTGATAAAGAATCCCCATGCCAAAGGCATTATATAAGCATAAACTAAAAAAGCGCCAGTAAAGAATAATATAGGTGAGAAAATTAAATATGGAATAAACGCCATGCGTTCTCGTTTAAAAAGCCCTGGCGCGATAAAGCGGTAAATTTGCCATGCCACTATTGGGGCGCTGAAAAACACTCCTGTGAAAATGGCGATTTTTATTTTGGTAATAAACGCTTCTGTAAGGCCTGTATATATAAGGTTTCTTGATATATTTTGCGCAGCCAGCACTTCAGCAAGTGGAGCAAGCAAAAACTGAAACACCTTGTCCGCATAAACATAATTTATGCATACAGCTACAAACATAATACATATTGATATTATAAGCCGTATTTTCAATTCTCTTAAATGTTCATTTAGGGTCATCTTCATCTTTAAGATATGGTTTTATTTTCTCTAGATCATAAACTTTCTGCGGATTACCATCTTGGTCTAAAATTATTTTCACATAATCATCACTCGGAGTTTCACCCAGCTCTGCACTTAAGTAAGCTAAAAACTCATTATAGTATTCTTTTATGTTATTACCTATTTTACGCAAGGATCTTATAACCTCAACCATCTCCTTAGGGCCAAGCACAATAAGCCCCACCAGTCCCACAACTATTATTTCTGATATTGAGATATCTAACATTTTAGTAATACATCTTCGTGATTTTAATTGTGAGCATAACATAAGTTATCAATTATTTCACGCTCATTAACCAATTATTAATCTTTATTTGCGACTATAGGGTATTGAGGAATTCAATTAAGGTAGACTATGAAAACGACATCCGATAAAAACACTCTAGAAGTTGCAATTCGCAGAAAGGACGGGACTAAGATACTAGAGATTATAAGATCACAAGAGTCTGTAGAAGATCATGTGCTTGCTGAAATAATTTCGCGGATGGGAGCAAGTGACCCCGTTACCGTATCAGCGATAATAATCGATCAAAAATCAAAATTTAGCCCTAACGCATTAGGCTTAGCTGTTATAAGCGCGTTAAAAGAAGGGCAAGGGCAAATTGCATCATTAATAATGGATGATGGAATCGTTCTTACGAGTGCCCAAGATGCGAACGGCATAACACCTTTAACTGCCGCAGCTGCAAATGGAGAGGAAGATTTTGCACGCAAATACCTAATGGGAAGAATATCTACGGAAGGCGTAGATGCACTTATCGCTGCAGCTAAAGCTAACAATAAAGACTTTATACAGTTGCTTCTAGAGAATGGAGTTAATGTTGATGCAGTTAATAAAACCGGAGCTACCGCCCTTATGTATGCTGCTGATTTTGGAAACTTAGATGCTGTAGAATTTTTGCTAGAAAATGGCGCTAATGTTAATGCTGTTGACTCATCAGAAAAAACTGCGCTTATGTACGCTGCTGAATATGGCAGGGTAGATACAGTGCAGTTTCTACTGGAAAGCAATGCTAATCTTGATTTAGCTGATTCAGCAGGAAAAACTGCCCTTATGTATGCTGCTGAATATGGCAGGGTAGATACAGTGCAGTTTCTACTGGAAAGCAATGCTAATGTTGATTTAGTTGATTTAGCAGGCAAAACTGCTCTTATGTATGCTGCTGAGAATGGTAACTTATATGCAGTAGAATTTTTATTACAAAATGATGCGAAAGTTAACGCGGTTGATCAATCTGGAGCTACTGCTCTTATGTATGCTGCTGAGAATGGTAACTTATATGTAATAGAATTTTTACTACAAAATGGCGCTGATGTTAATGTCAAGAACAAAGATGGGAAAAGCGCTTTAATGATTATCGTAGATTCCGGTAATCTGGATTTATTGCAAACTCTTATTGACAATAAGCTGGGTGCAAAAGCGCTTGAATACGCTATAACTTCGAGGAATCTTGAGATGGTAAAGGCCTGTTTGGATAAAGGGGTGAATGTTGAAACTGAAGTTGGCTTGAATGATATAATCACAGAGGCTATTATTTCACAAAATCTTGATATTATGGATCTGGTATTCAAAAAGATACCTAATACAAGTATTATGCTCTCCAGTTATAAAAATCTAGCATTAAATCATGCTGTAGACAAAGGTGACAGTGAAATGGTGAAATTCTTCATAGAAAAAGGGGCTGATGTTAATAGTTCGATGTCTTCCATACCTGCAATTTCTCGTGCAATAATGGAAGGCAACCCGGAAATAACAAGTTTTTTATTAGATCAAAAAGCATTAAATGTTAATGTGGAACGTTTTAGTCAATGGAACCCACTTAGTATTGCGCTTCAATACAAGAAGGCCGATGTATTAAGAGAAATGTTATTTTCTAAAGGAGGCGATCCTTATTATACAGGAATTATAACCGATTTCAGTAATCTAAAAGAAGAATATGAAATTAACCTCCGTATACAAACAGATGCTAATTCAAAACAAGTGATAACCGAGTATCTTACCTTGGAGCGAGAATTTAGAGAAAAATTTGCGGATAAGGCAAAAGACAGAATTGCAAATTATGAAATGCCTGCCTCACTTAAAGACGCTTATGAGGAAATAAATTTTGCCCTAAAAGATTTACTTGAAGATAGTGAGAAAAAATTTGCTTCCGCATTCCAGACTGAACAAATCAAGATCAAACTTAACTTCGTAGATAAATTTATAATTGAGATAAAAGAACTACTTGGTCTATCAGACAAGCTAGATGCCGCTCAAGAGCGTATTATGATACGCCTTGAGGAAAAGATATATGAAGCAATTAAGAATTCTGAGTTATTCAAAAAGTTGAGCCCAGAATTGGAAGGCAATGTATCTGTAGCAAAAGCTTTAGATGGCATTGAAGGCAGATTTTCCAAAGCTGGGAACATCGAAGTCGGAGAGAAATCCAAGGCCGAGCAGATTGCTGCCGAACGCGCAAACAAAACAAATACAGAAATTCGAGGCAAATAAGAACTTGAACTTTTATAAGTTTTCATTAATACTATGCACAGCTAATTAGGGGCAAAGCAGTTGGAATCTGGTCAGGTTCGAAAGAAAGCAGCCATAACAGCACCGCTTTGGGTCCTAATTAGCTAATTCCACCTTTTCGAAATAAGTTGATGTTTAATATCACTGAACCACAACAAAACTCTGCAGAGCCATCTACTGATGTTATAGTGGGCATAGACTTAGGCACAACAAACTCACTAATTGCTTTTAAGGATGGAGACAGAGTTGTATTTTGCACAGACAAAGATGATGCTCTTATCCCTTCGGTGGTTTCTTACGGAAAAGATTCTAAAACATTGGTCGGTAAAGATGCATCTTTAGACCACCACGCATTTCGCTCCATAAAAAGGTATATGGGGCAAAACCCCAAAAAAGCAGAAGGCTCTAAAGCCTATGTAAACAGCGGTGATGATAAAGTTCTCAGGTTTAATTCACCAGCTGGCCCTAAAACTCCAACCGAGATATCAGCAGAAATTTTATTATATCTAAAAAAGCTAGCGCAAGAGACAATAGGCAAACCTGTTTCTCGCGCCGTTATAACAGTGCCCGCATACTTTGACAAATCCGCCCGGCAAGCCACATATGATGCCGCACGTTTGGCAGGGCTAGAAGTGACAAGAATGTTAAGTGAGCCCACAGCTGCAGCAATTGCTTACGGTTTTAAAGGAGAGCATAATGGCACCTATGCGGTTTACGATCTTGGAGGCGGCACCTTTGATATCTCTATATTACGCGCAGAAAAAGGGATTCTGCAAGTACTAGCAACCGGAGGCGATACAGAATTAGGTGGTGACGATTTTGATGTTATGTTACTTGAGCACTTGGTAGCCAAGCATAAAGCCGCGATAACCAATTATTCAGAAGCCTTACAACAATGTAAATTAATTAAGGAAGCCTTAAGTACTAAAAAAATTTGGCAAGGTAATTTTGGGGATTTGCAAAATATAGAAGTCACTAGAGATGAATTTGAAACACTAACAACCCCACTAATAGATAAAACTTTAAATATTTTTAAAATCGCTTTACAGGATGCAGGGGTTAAATTATCCGAACTTACCGAGGTTATATTAGTTGGGGGCGCCACCCGCATGAAAAAAATAAAGGAGACAATTGGGAATTTCTGTGGAAAAACACCAATGGATTATTTAGACCCAGAGAAAGTTGTAGCCATGGGAGCAGCGTTACAGGCAAATAATTTGCAAAACTCTAACTCCGATTTACTGCTAGATGTTACGCCACTCTCCCTTAAACTTGAACTGGCAGATGAAATTGCAGAAACAATAATACCTCGTAATACGCCCATACCAGCTTTTTCCTCATATAATTTTACCACACAAAGAGATGGACAATCTGGCTTTGTAATTCATATTTTACAGGGGGAAAGCCCCAATGTAAGCGGCTGCAAGTCACTCGCAAAATTCGAATTAAATGGTATACCAAAGTTACCAGCAGGAATGGCAAAGTTAGAAGTTGCTTTTCAAATAGATGCAGATGGTTTACTTTCAGTAAAAGCCAAAGAATTAACAACTGGGATTGCCGCTGAAGTACTGGTAAAACCTTCATATGGGTTAAATGAGAAGGAGATAGCTGAATTGTTAACAAAAAAATGATTCATTCTGTTTACCTTTTTTTAATAATTTAGTTATAAGGTCTAAATATGGCCAAGAATTAACTGGTAATATTAACCCGTTAAAACTTGAGTTATAGAGTAAATAAGAGGGTTATATGGCGCACGACATAATAGATTATGGAAAATTGGTAGATGAAGCGATGCATGTTATAGTGTATCGAGTACTTAAAATCATCCAAGAACGAGGACTACCGGGGAATCACCATTTCTTCATTTCCTTTGTTACAAAACATCCTGGGGTTAAGTTGTCTAAAACTTTGACAAATAAATATCCAAAGGAAATGACAATCGTACTTCAATATCAGTTTCAAGATTTATTTGCTGATAGTAAAGGCTTCTCCGTAACTTTAAGCTTTAATGGGGTTAAAGAAAAAATATACATACCATTTTCTGCCATTACCACATTTGCTGACCCTAGCGTTCAATTTGGTTTGCAATTCAGGGAAGTAGACTATGGGTATTCAGATGAAATGGATCCAGAGGTAGACTTAGAGCTAGACGAAGGTGATCTTAATGAGCCCTCACCCGCTGCTCAAACCGATGACCCAAAACCAAAAGGCAAAAAAGGTAAGAAAGACGATAAAAACAACGTAATATCACTTGATAAATTTCGGAAGAAATAATGGAGACCATGTACTATTTAAAGGTTTTTGGATCTTTGATTTTTGTTATAGGCTTGTTTTGCGCTATCCTTCTTATACTTAGAAAGATCCAACCATCTTATTTTAATTCCATAAAATCTCCACAACATAATATTAAGCTTGAAGAACAGCTTTACTTAGATCCTAAACACAGAATGGTGGTGGTAAGATACGAAGACAAGAAGTATCTATTACTCTTGGGCGAATCTAATAAAGTGGTGGATGTTATTAACTGCACTGATGGCACCAGCTAAAACCATTAACCTTAGTATTACTTATGCTTTTTCAGCAGTATATATTCATCATTTCAAAGCCTTTTGCAAAGAGTCTGCGCAAAAAGAAATGTATGCTTCTCTATCCTCACCACTTTTAATAAAATCATTTTCGTCTAATGCGGCTGAGCTAGTAATTGCGAGTATTAGCATAAGTATAAACTCTGTTTTGAGAGCGGGATTGATTTCGCCATTTGCTTTATAATGATTTAGGGCATCAATCCATAATTGAGATTCCGCTGAAAGCTTTATACCAATTACTTTACCTTCCTTTTGCTCTAAACGTTGCCACCCTAACATACGCATGATATCAGGATTTTCATGGTAAAAATTAATATTTCTTATAATTAGAGTACGTAAAAAATCAATAAAAGGAAGTTCTAAGCTAGGGAGTGTTTTAGAGCGTTTGTTTTGATCATCTACAATACTTTGTTTAACGGCAGACCATAATGTTTCTTTATTTTCAAAATAGTGAAATATAAGGCTGTTATTGACATTAACCAGCTTCGCGATTTTTCCTATAGAAGTGCCTGAAAATCCATGCATAACAAATAGTTTTCGAGCAGCAGCAAGAATTTTTTCTTTTGTGGATTCTTTTTTCATCTCTCCTCTTAAATATATTGACCAATCAGTCAATTATGTTTACACTTGCTTATTGACCGATCAGTATATAATAACGCCCTTTAAAAGGAATGTAAAATGGATTCAAACAAGCTATTCTTTGCTACCATTGCACTCACTGCCTGCCTAACACAATTGGCTGCAGATATTTGCGCGCCATCCATCCCAGCCATCGCTTCAAGTCTTAACACTGATATCCATCTTGTGGAGTATACAATGGCGATTTACATGCTTGGCGTTGCCTTGTCACAGTTAATATATGGACCTCTTTCTGAAGGTATTGGCCGCAAAGTGCCTCTAGCGATTGGTATAGTAATTGCATTTTTTGGAACTTTAATATGTCTGCGCGCTAGTACTATTGATGCACTTAATATAGGGCGTTTTATCCAAGGTTGTGGCACAGGTGCTTGCGCTTGTTTATGGAGGTCTATCTTTAGAGACAAGTTTGATAAAGAGGAGTTAGCAAAATACGGTGCTTATTTAGGTATATTCATCACTTTTATTATACCTGCATCTCCACTTTTAGGCGCGGGTTTGCAAAGCTTTTTTAATTGGCGCGCAAGCTTTGTTTTTGTAAGTTTTTATTCAATTATTGTTTTCTTATCTTTTATACTATTTTTTAAAGAAACAAGTCAGTATCACCATAAGGAAAGATTAAAGCTATCTTACATTATAAGCACATTTCTTAAGCTTATTACTAATCGCGTTTTCATGGGAGCAAGCCTTTGCACTTTTTTAAGCTATGGAGCTTTTTTTACATGGTTTACAATTGGCCCTGCTTTGTTAATTAAAGAGGTTGGAATCAGCCCTATCGATTTTGGGTTAATAAGCTTTATAGGTGGCGGATTAGCAATGGGGAGCGCTGGTTGGCTGAATGGTAGGCTTGTTATCAAACATGGAATGAGGGCGATGTTAACCTTAGGATGGGGATTGATGGGTCTATCCGGAATTTTTATGTTAATTGGATATCTCTTATTTGGTATGAATGCTTGGATTATCGCCTGTCCGACCATTTTGTTTTATTTTGGCTCAACTTTTATATGGCCAAGCACCTTTGCTACTGCTTTTACCCCTTTTGGGAAAATTGCAGGTTATGCTGGGGCTCTTTATGGCTTTTTACAAATTGGTGGCGCCGCAGTTCTTTCGGGCATTGCTTCTCATTTACCTAATACTAGCCCTATGCCTTTAGCGCTTATTATGCTTGGAACATCAGTATTTTCATTTACTATCTATGAATTCGCGGTTCTATCAAAAAAGATTTAAGCTCTGTTAAAAGAGAAAACTTACACCAATTGTCACACCATGTGGGAGCCATTATATGAATCAGGTGCATACTGCATATAATACGCTAACTCTCTTTGCGAATACTCACCACCCCTAAAGCCTATAGAATCTAGTATTTCTGCAGCTCTTTCTTCTGGAACATTACAGATTTCATTAGACTCAGGCAGAACACATAAATTTTCTGCTGCAAGCTCTTTCCAAAAAAATAACGGGCCTGGATCAGTTTTCCTACCAACAGCAATAGTGCTATGCGCTAATAACAATTCTTTAGGTATATTATATTTATCCATTAAATGAGCTATAAGCTCAATACCAGTTTGCCTTTGCAAATCTGTGTAATCAACAAATTTATACCAGTCGCTCCCATCTCCATTTGCATACCCGGGCGCATGAAACTCTATACCCAATGTGCAAGCATTTAAACCTTCTTCACAGCCAGGGTTTTCATTTAAATTCCCAAAAGCGCTCACACCAGCATGAAAAGCTTCATCATTTTCTTCAACCAACTGGATTGCTGGAACTCTATCTGGAAACCTTAGCTCCACCTCTTTAAATTCTGCCATAATTTCTTTCACTTGTGCCGCAGTAAGCTGAGGCACTAAATAGTGAGCACTAACCCCATACTCTTTGAAAACGTTAATTACACCTTGTAGCTCAGGCACACCTACACAATGCACAATTAAAGCCTTTATTTCGGCTTCACCCCTAGAGTCAGAACAATTAGCAGGTAATCGTAGTTTAAGGATATCAAAGTTAAGCTGATTATCGTGTTTCATAAAAAACCTCATAATTAATATTCGAATGCTACTATAACCTTGCAATTATATCAAATACAATTTAGAAGTTTACTGGTATCAAATTTCATTAAATTTATTAGTCGAAAAATGCTTAAAGTATCATATTGGAAAATATCTCTTTGTCTTATAGTAATGATGATCGCATTACTCTTTTCCGCTTCCACATTTATTAACCCAGAAAGTTACTGGGCTGCTTTTGTACCTTCTAAACGTGTTAACTTAGGCTTAGATTTAAGAGGTGGCGCTTCGTTATTATTAGAAATGCAGCTGGATAGCTATGATCGTGACATGATAGATAAACAATTTAATCAAATTAGAGTAACTGCTCGCAACGAAAAAATAGCGCTTAAAGAAGCCACATTAGCGCCTGATGGCAATATGGTTTTACAACCGGCTGAAGTTGATCAGTTAGATGCTCTAATAAAATCTATAAGAAACACATATGGTTATAGCTTTGATATTCAAAACAATGGCTCTCATATAGTTTTATCCAAAAACGAAGATGCAAAGAAAGAGCAGCATAAACAACTTGTTAGTCAAACCATGGAGATTGTCAGTCGTCGCATTGACGAAAACGGTACTAGAGAAATAGATATCCAACGCCAAGGGGATAATTATATATTATTACAAGTACCTGGTATTGAGAACCCCGATCAAATCAAACATTTACTGGGCAAAACTGCCAAGCTT
>JAJTHY010000051.1 GCA_021298045.1 Candidatus Jidaibacter sp. | reverse complement strand
GTCGAAAATATTTGTTGGACCAAATTTGAAATGATAAGAAAGGATTTCTACGTCCTGACGCGCGGCATGAAAAATTTTTATAGTTTCATTATCTGCAAATATGTTTCCAATTTCGGTGAGGTCTAAGCCAGATAAAACGTCTATGCATTTTATTTGTGAGGCAGTAGATATTTGAATCAATGATAAAATCGGGTAATAACTTTTTTCGCGTACAAATTCAGTATCCACACCTATTGTCTTTTGAGTGCGCATGTGCTCGCAAAAAGAATCTAAATCTTTCTGGCTAGTTATCATTCTTCACCAATCAATATGTCGCGCTTGCCTACATGATTTGGCGCACTAACTACACCTTCACGCTCCATCTTCTCTATCAAATTTGCTGCTCGGTTATACCCTATTCGCAAACATCTTTGCACATAACTAGTGGAAGCCTTGCGATCTTTAAGTACAATGGCCAAAGCCTGATCGTACAAGTCATCACCCGAAGAACCAAATTCCATTTCAGCGCCTTCAGAATCATCCTCGCTAACTGTGATGTTTTCAATGTATTGAGGAGCACCCTGATCTTTAAGAAATTTAGTAACGCTTTCCACTTCCGCATCGCTTACAAATGGACCATGCACGCGCTCTACTCTACCGCCACCACGCATGAATAGCATATCGCCCATTCCAAGCAACTGCTCAGCGCCTTGTTCTCCTAGAATAGTGCGGCTATCTATTTTGGAAGTAACCTGAAAACTAATTCTGGTTGGAAAGTTAGCCTTGATCACACCCGTAATAACATCCACCGATGGTCTTTGTGTCGCCATTATTATGTGGATTCCCGCAGCACGAGCCATCTGCGCTAGCCTTTGTATAGAGCCTTCAATTTCTTTACCAGCAACTATCATAAGATCAGCCATTTCGTCTACTATCACTACGATGTAAGGCAGGTGTTTTTGCTCAATACTTATGGTTTCATATTTGGGTTGGCCGGTTGCAGAGTCAAACCCAATTTGAATCTGCTTTTCAAGCTTTTTACCGGTTTTAATAGCGTCAGCGATGGATTTATTATATCCATCTATGTTACGGACACCCAGCATAGACATTAGGCGATAGCGATTTTCCATCTCTTTCACCACCCATTTAAGCGCAGATATAGCCTTCTTAGGTTCTGTAACTACCGGCGCGAGTAAGTGGGGAATGCCATCGTAAACGGAAAGTTCCAACATCTTTGGATCTATCATGATAAAGCGGCATTCAGAAGGAGGGTGCATGTAAAGCAGCGAAAGAATCATTGTGTTGATTGCAACAGATTTACCTGAACCTGTGGTACCAGCAACCAATAAATGTGGCATTTTTGCAAGGTCTGCAATCACTGGTTCACCCGCGATATTTTTACCTAAAATAATTGGAAGTTTATCATCGCAATCTTGGTAAAGCTTGGATTCCAATAACTCCCTTAACGCAACTATTTCTCTATGAGAATTTGGTAGCTCTATGCCTAATGAGCTCTTGCCTGGAATAACTGCTATACGAGCTGAAATAGCGCTCATGGAGCGTGCTATATCATCTGAAAGACCGATAACACGGGATGATTTAGTGCCAGCTGTAGGCTCAAATTCATATAAAGTAACTACTGGCCCAGGGTGGATTTTAGTGATCTCCCCAACTATACCAAAGTCTGACAATACTTTTTGCAATAACTTAGAGTTTTGATTAAGCGATGATTCACTCAGCTGAAATTTTTTTGTCTTTTCCACTAAATCTTTTAGTAGTGAAGAAGGTGGCAACTCAAATTCATCTGGCTCTAATTTTAGTTTGGATTGAATTTTAGCTTTTGAACTAGAGGATTTTGCTTTATTTACTATTTCGATAGAATGAGGAACCTTATTTTCAGCTTCTTCAAGTTCTTCTTCCTCTTCATCCACCATCTTATTTCTTGAGAAAGTTCTACGTATTAACTTATAAGAGAATCTTAGGGACCAAAGTACAATTCTTCCCGTATAAATCAACACCTTTACAGCATTTATAATAGCCTTCAATATATCCATGAAACCTACACTAAGAGCAATAGCTGAGCTGATTACACTGGTAATGAATGCTGCTGCAAAAACCACTAACATACTTATTTTAAGCTGTATTTCCCCAAGCATAAATGCACCTATGAAACCGCCAATATTTTTACTTATATTTAGATGTTGAGCAGCAATTGCCATAGTAAGTGATATTGCCGGGATAGAGATTATTATAGCACAAAGCCTTAGAGTGATAATACTGGACTTATGCCTTAAAAGCATATTAAATCCAAGTTTGCACAAGAACAATATTGGTACAATAAGACCTGCGCCAAAACCATTAATTAAAGGTCCAGCTATGTAAGCGCCCCAAAGTCCAGCCCAATTGGATATTTTTTCAACCTCACCAACTCGGTGGAATGAAGGGTCTGAAGCGTTATAGCTGAGAAGCGCTACGGATAAAAAAATCCCAAATCCGAGCAGGAGCAAGCCCCATAGATTGTAGACAAATCTTTTAATCATTCCCACTAGATCCTTACTTAATTGACGTTCAGTTATACCAAAGTCGCAGATTTAAATCAAGATAAGTTGAAAATCCTATTATTTCAATTTATCTAGAAAGTAATTTGTTTTAAGATTTGATATGAAATGAAAAGAGGTGAGTAAATAATGGCGCGTTTTTTAATAATTGCAGCAGGCAGCGGCATTGGTCAAGCTACTATAGATTTATTGCAGCAAGCCGGTCACGATATAATAACCACTGCACGTAATTCAAATAAAATAAACCCTGATATAATTCTAGATGCGACTGATTTTGATGCAGTTGATGCAGCATTCAAACAGGTAGGCGAGATTGATGGTGTAGTAAATTGCTGCGGATCATTATTGCTTAAACCTGCGCATCTTACAAGTAGAGAGCAATATCAGGCTGTTGTAGACGCATCTTTAACTACAGCGTTCTCTACCATTCGATCGGCAGGAAAGCACATGAATAAGGGTGGTTCAGTAGTTTTGATATCTTCAGCAGCAGCAATGCAAGGAATCGCCAATCATGAAGCAATTGCAGCAGCAAAAGCAGGTATACTTGGGCTTACACTTTCGGCCGCAGCTACTTACGCGCCAATGAATTTGCGTGTTAATGCAATTGCGCCTGGACTTACTGAAACATCTCTCACAACGGCTATCATGAGCAATGAAACCTCACGTAAGTTTTCAGAAAGCATGCATGCACTGGGGCGCTTAGGCAAACCAGAAGATATTGCGCGTGCAATTGTATTTTTACTAGATCCGCTAAATAGCTGGATTACCGGACAAGTGCTAGCAGTGGATGGTGGTTTATCACGCGTTACATCTAAAATAAAGGTATAAATGTCCACACTTAGGGTTGTTTTAACTGACCAACTTTCTCACTCTATTACTTCACTTGAAGGCATGGATATAGAAAATGATGTGGTGTTGATGTGCGAAGTAATGGATGAGGCTACCTATGTGAAGCATCATCAAAAAAAGATCGCATTTTTATTTTCAGCTATGCGTCATTTTGCTGAAGAACTTTGTGTAAAAGGCATTAATGTTCGCTATATAAAGCTTGATTATGCAAATAATACAGGAAGCCTTGTAGGGGAAATAAAAAGAGCAGTTGCGGATCTCAAGCCAAAGAAAGTGATTATCACAGAGCCAGGTGAATATCGCTTACTTCAGATGATGAAATCATGTGATAACTTGCAGGGCATTCCGATTGAAATATTATCTGATACTCGGTTCTTGGCAACTCATAAAGAATTTGCAGCATGGGCAAAAGACAAAAAGCAATTACGTATGGAATTTTTTTATCGTGAGATGAGAAAGAAATATCGGATTTTAATCGAGTCAAATGGCAGCCCTACTGGTGGCGAATGGAATTATGATAAGGAAAATCGCAAACCTCCAAAAGCTGGCATGCTATCTCCCAAACGCATATCACATAAAAAATCTGTTATAACTAAAGATGTTTTACAGCTGGTGCGCGATAAATTCTCACATCACTTTGGGACATTAGAGCCATTTCATTTTGCGATAACGCGTGAGCAGGCACTTATGGAATTAGAACACTTCATTAATGAACTACTACCTAATTTTGGAGACTATCAGGATGCGATGGTTGCAGGCGAGCCCTACCTATATCACTCGCTCATCTCAAGTTATTTAAATGCCGGTTTATTACTGCCACTTGAGATATGTAAAAAGGCTGAAGCTGCCTACCGTTCTGGAAAGGCGCCACTCAATGCTACGGAAGGATTTATTCGCCAAATTCTTGGCTGGCGCGAGTATATCCGAGGCATTTATTGGCATTTCATGCCAGAATATGGAGAGCGTAATGGTTTAAGTGCAACTACCCCATTACCTGAATTTTATTGGTCGGCTAAAACCAAAATGTTTTGCATGGCAGAAGCTATCGGTCACACGCGCGATCACGCCTATTCCCATCATATACAAAGGCTGATGATTACCGGAAATTTTGCCTTGCTTGCTGGGCTTGATGTGAAAGCAGTGCAAAAATGGTATTTAGAAGTTTATGCCGATGCTTATGAATGGGTGGAAATGCCTAATACACTTGGCATGGCACTGTTTGGAGATGGTGGAGTAGTGGCAAGTAAACCATATGCTGCTAGTGGTAAATATATTCATCGTATGAGCAATTATTGCAAGAAATGTTTCTATGATCCTGATATCATGATTGGTGAAAAAGCTTGTCCATTTAATGCCCTTTATTGGGATTTTCTCGTGCGTCATGAACAATTGTTTCGAGGCAATCAGCGCATGCCTTATATCTATTCCACTTGGGATAAATTCGGCATAGAAAAACAAAATGCAATTCGTGCTCAAGCAGTGTTAAGTTTACAGAAAATGGCAGGTGGAGAATTGTAAATAATGAAGGAATACGACATCAATTTAGCAAAACTGTTAACCTATAGTGGCACATTACCTTTTATTGGCTGTGCACTTGTAACGGCATTACAGCTTAATGCCATAGATGCAGCATTTGTTGCACATGCGTACAGCGTTGTTATAATTTCATTTCTTTGTGGCATTCATTGGGCAATATATCTTTTTTTCTCTGAAAAATGCCTAAACAATCTATTGCTTAGTAGCAATATAATAGCACTTATCGCTTGGATTTCTCTTATCGCATCAGCTAACAAAATTTCTCTTTTGTTCCAGCCACTTTGTTTTTTATATTTATTGATGCTTGATAGGAAACTGCGCGATGTGGGAGTTTTAGCTACATGGTTTTATGATCTGAGACGCAATGCAACCATAATTGTTATAGTGAGCCTAATCATAGTTATGGGGCTTTCATGAAAAAACGCATTGCAATTATTGGAGCGGGGATTTCTGGCCTTACCTTGGCGTATAACCTTAAAGATTTTGCTGATGTAGTTATATTTGAAAAAGCGCGTGGTGTGGGCGGGAGAATGTCTACACGTTATGCTGATCCATTTTATTTTGATCATGGAGCGCAGTGTTTTACAGCTCGCACAGAGCCCTTTCGGTTATTTCTAAAGCCATTTATTGAGGATGGTACGATTGTAGAATGGAGAGGGGAAGTTATTAATTTTGAAATTGCCAAAAAAGCAACAAAGCGCCTATGGCTTGAGCCACATCTTGTAGCCAGCCCAAAAATGAATTCTTTATGCAAAAAAATGGCATATGGTCTAAAAATTAATTTTAGTACCGAGGTTACTCCATTGTTAACCAAAGGAAGTGATGGTTGGCATTTGTTTAGTAAGGAAGGCATTTTTCTAGGTGTGTTTGACTGCGTAATTTCTACAGCACCTCCAGCACAAACTGCAATATTGTTTGGCAAACATATTTCTAATACATCGACATTACATAATAGTAAAATGCAAGGATGTTACTCATTGATGGTAGGCCTTAATAAGACGTGGGATAAAGAATGGATTGCAGCAAAAGTTAGAAACAACCCGATTAAATGGATATCAATTAATTCTACCAAACCGGGAAGGGATGAAAATGTTACAGCTATTGTAGCCCACTCACGCAACGCTTGGGCAGAGTTACATATAGATACTGACATAGAGCAAGTACAAAAACTGCTTCTTACAGAATTTGAGTCTGTTTCAGGAATTGATTGTAGCAAAGCTGATTATATTTCTACTCACCGTTGGAGATATGCGATTGTTGATCAAACTCAAAAATCTGGTCCTTTTCTTGATGCGGCACAAGGGCTTGCTTCAACCGGAGATTGGTGTGTTACATCGCGCATTGAAGAAGTGTGGATTAATGCTGTTGATTTGGCGAATCAAATTAAAACATAGCTACTGCTATGAATTGTATTATTGCGGTTTTAGAAGGTAGCCCGTGCTACGTCCACCAGCACCGTCTTTGATCAAAGTGCCTCGATCAAGTAGATCATTAATGTCACGCAAGGCTGTATCCCCCGAGCATTTACCCATTTTTGCCCATTTAGAGGATGTTAACCTGCCTTCAAAACTACCATCTAATAGGTGGTTTATGATATTGCGCTGGCGTTCATTAAAAGATTGATGTATATGTTTTTCCCAGAACCTTGCTTTCAGCAAGACAGATTCCAGCGTACCATCTGATGCCTCAATGGCTCGCTTTAGGCACTCAAGAAACCATTTAATCCATGGGGTAATATCCAGCGCGGATTTCTGGCTTTTCTCCAATATGTCATAGTATGCGTTGCGCTCACGCTGTATCTGCGATGACATGCTGTAAAACCGCTGGCTACTGCCTTCTGAACGCGCTAGCATCATATCGGAAAGTGCCCGGGCAATACGCCCATTACCATCATCAAATGGGTGAATAGTGATAAACCAAAAATGGGCAATCGCTGCACTTAGAACCAAATCCATATTTGGCTTGGCATTAAACCACTTAATAAAGGCAGTCATTTCCTTGTCCAACCCATCATATCCAGGCGCTTCATAATGTACTTTTTCACGACCTATAGGGCCAGAAACTACCTGCATCGGCCCACTGGCTTCTGTTCTCCATTTGCCAACATTAATGCGTTGCATGCCACTCCGTCCCGTAGGGAAAAGTGCCGCATGCCAATCGTAAAGGCGAGTTTTGGTAAGCTGCTTTTCATGATTGCGGGTTGCATCGAGCATAATCTCAACAATGCCCTCTACGTTACGTGAAGCAGGAATATCACTGCCACCAACATCCAACCCTAGTCTTCTCGCAATGGAGGAGTGCACCTGCCCGAAATCCAGCTTTTCGCCCTCAATCTCCGAAGTCTTGATAACATCTTGTGTCAGGGTTTCCAAGGTAGCTTCTGCGCGAAGCAAGAAGCCTAGAGCTTCCATGCGCCCCAACAATCTGCCCTGCAAATGCCTTACCTCTGCCAGAGGCGCAGCAAGCATTGCCTGATCCCAGGTAAATTCTGGCCAGCCTTTTCGCTCATGGATGTACATATATCTCCTAATCTCCGCATATTATAAGGAGATTATATCCATTATTCGCCGCATAAGCAAGCATTATTCGCCGCACCAAATGCGGTGAATGGTGCACCCGGCGGGATTCGAACCCACGACCTTTGCCTTCGGAGGGCAACGCTCTATCCAGCTGAGCTACGGATGCAAAAACAAAAACCCATCTTGGGTTTTTAGTATTAGACTGTAAATTGGTGTATACTAGAACTATTTGAAGTGGGCAATATGATTTTAGAATTTATCAAAATGCATGGTTTGGGAAATGACTTTGTTATTATAAATAACATTGGTAACCCCCATAAGAGATTGAGCACTAACGATATTAAAACACTATGTCACCGTAATTTCGGTATTGGCTGTGACCAATTGATTATCATGGAATCTTGTGATGTTGCTGATTGTTTAATGCGCATCTACAACCCAGATGGCTCAGAGTCGGGAGCTTGTGGGAATGCCACAAGGTGCGTAGCCAAACTCCTTAACCTACCAAGTAGCACAATTCGAATAGGTGAAAGAACTTTGAGATGTACATTACATAAAGGCTCGGGTCAGGTAACCGTGAACATGGGTCCATATTCGCCACCTACAAGTATAAATGCTCTTGGATGCGATGGATATTTTATTGATGTGGGTAATCCACATTTTGTATATTTTGTTAATGATTTGGATTCATACGATGTGACAAGAGTAGGTGAGAAACTTGAAAAGTGTGAATTGTTTCCAAATCGTGCCAACATTAACTTTGTTGAGATTGCAAATGGCGACTCCATAAAGCTCAGGGTATGGGAGCGTGGTGCGGGGGAAACTTTAGCTTGCGGTAGTGGGGCTTGTGCATCAGCTATAATTGCGCATCAATATAAAGGTCTTGCAAACCAAATAAATGTGCATTTAAAAGGCGGTACGCTGGGCATAACCGTGCAAGAGCAAGAAGTGCTAATGCGTGGGGATACGCAGAAAATTTTTAATGGCAATTACTATAAATAGTTCTATATTTTTTATGGGAACCAATTTAGAGCTCAAGTGCAATTATATTTAGACAGCGGAAAAATCAGCGAAATTGAGGAATTAGCATCGCTAGGCATTATAGATGGTGTAACTACCAACCCAAGCTTAGTTAAAGATGGCGCAAGTAATCTTGTGAATTTTGTTAAGGAGATTTGCAAAATTATAAAAACATCCGTAAGCGTGGAAGTGATTGCGAGCAGCTATGTAGATATGATGAGAGAAGCAGAAAAACTCTACAAAATTGAACCACAAGTCGTTATTAAACTCCCTATGACTTTAGATGGAATCAAAGCATGCAAAAAGCTTTCTTCTCAAATGGTTAAAACGAATATCACTTTGTGCTTTTCACCAGCTCAAGCTATTTTAGCGGCCAAAGCTGGAGCTACCTATGTATCCCCCTTCATCGGTAGGCTAGACGATATTGGCCAAGACGGTATGGTACTAATAGATGAGATAAGGCGAATTTATGATAATTACCCCGATCTCAACACCAAAATACTTTCTGCCTCAATTCGAAGCGTTAATCATATAGTGAACGCAGCTAAAGTTGGCTCGGATATTGCAACTGCTCCTTATACAATAATTAAGCAGATGATCTCACATCCACTTACCGATGTTGGGATTAGTAAATTTGTAACAGACGCGCAAAAATCTGGGTATAAAATATGATGAAATTAATCGCGATTTTATTGGCATTCCTACCAGTAACCCTTGCATTTGCGAGTGAGCCTTTTGAGGATTTTTATAAACATTTAAGATATTTAAGTGAACGTGATAAATTGCTTTCTCAAAACATAGCTAACTCTGACACTCCAAAATATCAACCCAGGGAATTGAAAAAGAATACCAGAGATGACTCTGTTCCCGTATTGAAAACCAATTCACTTCACATGGACTTGTCTGAAAGTTCAAAAGAATTTGCACTTGTAAAAGGTGATATAAGTGAGATTAAACCAAATGGTAATGCTGTAAATCTAGACAATGAACTTTACAAAAAAGGGGAGAATGCTATGAAATTAAACGAAGCAATAAACGTTTATAATAAAAGTAAAAGCATGTTAAATACTGCCATTATGGGGTCTGGAAAATGAAAGCTCTAATCATTTTCATATTACTAACGTTATCTAATGGCATTGCGTTTGCTGGTGATGACCTTTCTGCATCCAGTAGAATTTCTGCAAAAGGCTTACAGCTGCAAAGTGAGCGCTTAAAGGTTATAGCGCAAAATATTGCAAATGCAGATACCCCAGGACGCACAGCAAATGAAGCCCCATACAGCCGCAAAGTTATACAAGTTACTACTAAGTATAACGAAGAACTTAACGCTCAAGTTACTGAAGTAGATAAAATTGCTAGCGATCACTCTCGATATAAGCTAAAGTATGAGCCGCATCATCCATCTGCAGATGAAAATGGTTATGTGAAATATCCTAATGTAGATCATGTTTTAGAGATGGCAGATGCTAAAGAAGCTCAGCGATCCTATGAGGCAAACCTTAGTGCTTTGGAAATTGCGAGAGCCAATAAATCTAAAATTTTAGAGGCTTTAAAATAATGGTTGGCCAAATCTCAGCAGTAACAGCTTATAGAAAAGCGATTGAAGCCAATAAAAATATTCAGGCTTCAGTAGAGGCTCAATTAAAGTTAGCTAAGCCACGTGCGATATTGAGGCAGGGTGATGATTTGACGGTGCTATCACCCCAAGCAGCTCCTGCTGTGCGCTCTTTTGGGGCAGTTTTAAATAATGAACTACTCCAGAATCCGGTAAATAAAATTGGCAGTGCCAGCAAAACCATGTTTGAAGTTGCCAAAGCGGATGGCAAAGAACTAGGGCCAAATTTGGTGGAGTTGGTGGAAGCGGTTGATACGGCCCAAATCACTATTAATACTATGGTAAAGGTTAGGGATTTATTTATCTCTGCGTATCAAGAAATTATGAGAATGCCAATTTAAGTGGAGCAGCATATTATGTTTAAGAAGTCACTGATCACATTTATTTTTTTATTGGTTGCCGCTATTGTTGGCGTATACATGTATTTTGATGCAATAATAAAGCATTCAATTGAGACGTATGGCTCTCAAGCGATTAACTCGCGAATTTCGGTTGGTAATGTTTCCACATCTTTGAAGGATGGCCTTGTTTCAATTAGTGGAGTTAAAATTGCTAACCCAGCCGGATTTAAAGAAAGAAACGTTTTTGAACTTGATAACATCAGCGTTTCCATGGACATTAAGTCCCTCTTCTCTAAATTGATAAATATCCATTATGTCCACATAAATAGCCCAGTTATTATATATGAATTGGGCCCCTTGGGAGATAATCTAAGTGAATTTAAAAAGAAAGTGCATTCTGATCATGGCACTACCCCAGGCAGCCCTAATGAAGGGGCGCAGGCTAAAAAAATTATTATCTCAGATTTCAGAATCACTAATGCAGTTGCAACGGTCAGCCTTGCTCAGCTTGTGCAAAAATCCACCAAACTTCCTGAAATCCGGATCTCTGAGATCGGGCAAAAGCAAGGTGGTGTCACAGTATCTGAAGCCTCTGAGCAAATTACTGATGAAGTGGTGAGAGTGGTGGCTGAATCACAAGTTCAAAAATTATTAGGACAAGTGAAATCAGTCTTGGACAAACCCGAAATTCCAACGCAAGCTAAGGATTTGCTCAAAAAATTGTTTTAGAATTTTTCCATGCAAATTGGGAATATGGATCCCAAATTACATGGAATAATTGTGGTGACTTTTGTAAACAATGTTATAGCTAATTCAACTACAAAAAAGGCACGGTTTTTGCTTTAATTGTCATTCCGCACGCAGTTCAGGAATCTTAAGATCCCAAGCAATAGCGAGGATGACTAAGAGGTGGAGATTTGTTGTATTTTTCATAGCCATTTT
>JAJTHY010000119.1 GCA_021298045.1 Candidatus Jidaibacter sp. | reverse complement strand
TATAGCTAATTCAACTACAAAAAAGGCACGGTTTTTGCTTTAATTGTCATTCCGCACGCAGTTCAGGGATCTTAAGATCCCAAGCAATAGCGAGGATGACTAAGAGGTGGAGATTTGTTGTATTTTTCATAGCCATTTTATAAGGGTTTAGCTATACAAATTATTAGTGAGACTCACTATCTATTATTTTCGTTACCTTATGTTGAGCTCAGGTTATACCCCATTAGGGGAAACCATTGCGTAGCGTGAAATAAAATTTTTTAAAAAATTTTATTTAAATATCAATAGCTAATTTATAAATTTAATATTTTTGATAAAGCTTAACAAAATTATCCTTGATTGCAATCATAGGGTGTGTTCTAATCTCTCCTACAGCATCTCTGCGTTATTAATGAATGTATTAAACGATGCGTAAACATAAATGTAACTTTAAGGGGGTGGCTATGCGCCGGATGGAGAAACAAAAAGAGTTTAGGGTTATTATTGGTGAAGACAATTTATGTTGCCCCATCACTCAGGATATCATGAAAGACCCAGTTATTGCACTTGATGGGGTCACATACGAACGAGAGGTAATAACCGCTTGGGTTTCAGAGCACGGCACTAGTCCGATGACTAGGGGGCCTATGGAAGCTATTTTTATCCCCAACCGTGCTGTTAAAGCATTAATAGATGAATGCAGTAGTTCTATTAGATCTTCCAGCGAAGATTTAGCGGTAAACGCAGAAGAAGAATCAAAGGTTGTTGCCATTGATTATTATAATGAATTACTTGAGGATTTAGCAAAAAAACTCTCAGTTCAACGCAAAGAAATGTGGCATAAAAACATAGTTGAGCAAACTTTAGTGGCTGTTGCGGGCATATATACAGATCAAGATGGTGCAAGCTTTGATAAAGATAATAAAGATGCAGCAAACTGGAATTTACGCTTTTGCTTGAATTTTGCGTCTGCTGAAGAGCATCAGTTACTTACATTCTACTACCGAAATGTGTATGCAGGCTCAATTATTAAAGACGGAGTTTTTAGTAATTATAAGGCTGAAATAATTTTTGATACTAAAATTTTTCACGAACAGATTATACCCGTTTTAGCTGACTATAAGCAAAACAGCCACACCTTATTGATGAAAGGATTAAGTGCTAAACTCAATGTGGATTATAATGAAGTTTTCAATGGCGATGCAGTTGAGCGTAGATTAGTTGGGCAAGCAGGAATTCTTACCTCTCAGAAAAATTCTTCATACCGAAGAAATGATGATTACTCTACTGGTTTTAGCTTATCATTTTCAAATGCAGAGGAGCATTCCAAATTCATAGGATATTACCGCAAGAATTACCCAGACTTTATTATCAGGGAGTATCGTTATGAAGAAGGGAAGTTATGTAAAATTGATGTCAATACCAAATTATTGCTTTCACAAATCGCTCCTGGATTAGGTTCTGATTTCGCAAAACCTGTGGTTAGGCAAGCTAGTTCTGGATGTATCATAATATGAACATAATAGTAGGAATAGCGATATGTTTCAGGGAAATAAAGGGCAGGGCTTTGCTGTAGATGTGGCTGCTCTGCTTAAAAAAAGATATAGCGAGCTGAGTAATGTCCCAAGGATGATATCCCAGAGATCTGATTCTGTTACCGATATTTACATTAACCTAAAAATAGTTACCAGAAAAAGTTTTAAAGATAAAGAAGCGCAATTTTCCAACCAAAATGCAATAGGAGTGCGCCCTACACAAGAGCAAAGAGAATTGCAGCTTAAGAGCTACTCATCGCTTTACGGAGAGGATGAACTTGAGAAGCAAGGAGACATAGATGTTGAGCGAATTTTTAATCCCGACTCTACTGGTAAAACCCCTAGAACAGTAGCTATCTATGGACGTGCTGGCATTGGTAAAAGCACTTTATGCCAGTATCTTGCTGTTAAATGGCAACAGGGTAAACTTTGGCAAAATAAATTTAATGCAGTTATATGGTTACCTTTAAGGGATATTCTAGACGTTGCGGCAAAGGGTGAGGAAGGTGATTATTTAGCTGAGGTTGTAAGAAGTAAGTGTTTATCGGGCTTTGGCGATGATAAGCCAAACATGAAGCAAACCCGAGATTATCTATTCTCTGAGAGAAATCGCGATAAGATATTGATAATTTTGGATGGCTATGATGAAATTGCTCATTCGATGACTAAAGAATTAGAGCAGTTATTGATGGCTGTCCTATCCAGCCCTCGCTATTACATTATATTGACATCTCGCCCTATTACAATTTCTCTGAATAGGAGGACGGTAGCCTTTGACAGGGAATTAGAAAACGTAGGATTTACCAAAGAAAATATAAAAAATTATGTTAGAAAATTTTATCCTGAGATCCAAAATCAGCTGCTACAATTTATAGCATCGAATATCCAGCTTGCAAATATTGCTCATATCCCGCTCAACTTAGAACTAATGTGCTCTGTATGGAATCCAAATAAGGTTAAACAACATGCTTATACAGTGGGTCAGTTGTACCAAGATATCGCAGAAAGTCTTTTTGGTAGTATGATTGAGAAAGGCATATTATTGCAAGGGCTATTAAAGCCAGAATTAGAAGCCAGGCAAAGCATTCTTATGGAGCTTTTGGGAGAGATAGCATTTACTGGGATGAATAATAAGAGGTCTATTATTTTTTTACATCAAGTAAAAGCAATTGTTGAGAAAAAAGAGAAAGAGTTAGGTGTATATACTCTATTTGAGGAACTCTTGGGCATGGGAATTATAAAGGCTTTATCTGTGAATAAAGACCAGAGGAAGAATGATGTGTATTTCATCCACCATACCTTTCAAGAATACTTTGCAGCTTTTAAAATGGCCAAAAGTTTTGAATGTCTTAAAGATGATGAAGAATATGCAGTTACCATAAATAAGCTTAGGAGGCATAAATACACTCCTTATTATGAGATGATGTGGATTTCTATAGTTGGCATATTATACACACGTTGCAACCAAAGCGAAGATTATCTACCATTGCTTCAATTTTGGGATGAATTTGAGAGCCACTCGCGGGAACTCTTGGGTATTAAGCACGACACGCTTAGGCTTAAACTGCTGGAGGAATGCCCGCCTCTTGAAAATCACCCCGCTACTCTGAAGAATTTGAAAGCCACACTCACCGATGCAAACCATGTTTTATCTGAGTTGTTTAAGGTAATAGAGAGTAAAGATAAACCAGCAAAGAGGCTAGATGCTATTAGCGCCATAATAGGACTTGGGATGAAGAATGCTGAGATAGAATCTAAGCTTACACGTATAGTAGTGAGTGAAAGCGATAGTCCAGGAGTAAAATTTTATGCAGCAGAGGCATTGTTAACTTTAGGATATAATTCCAATGCAGCGCTATATGAGTTGTTATACGGCAAATTTAAGAGTTCTATTCAAACAAACGCAATAATAAGAGTATATAAAGCTCCGAAAGTAGATCCAAATATTAAGAGCCAGCTTCAAGAAAAATGTCGTAATATTCTTGCTGAGAAAGATTTGAAAATTATCCCAGTAAATCTGCGGGATCCTGAACTGTTAAGAGTTATAGAAAGAGATGCGAAAGAACTTTTTTACTCCAATGGTGGATATATTTGCCGCGGATCAGTCCTTCTTAGCTATACAGCCTTTATACCTCTGGGTGTTTTTTTTGCTCACGTCTTTGCTCAGTCTCCTCACACTAAAGCCGAGATACCTGCTATGGCTGCTACCGTTATAGCAGGTATTAGCGCCTCTGGAATTGCCTTAGGAACTGTTACCGGAAGCGCCGCCGCTGCTAGCGCTATTGTTAAAAGAAAAACTCCAAAATTTTTTTCTTCACTTATCAAAGAGCTAGACGTAATTGCACTTAGTAATGATAAGGATGAAAATATACTCAAGGCGATCTGTTCAAAGTCACAAAACAACATAATGAAAATTACAGCTTGGAGTTCGGAAGGGGTTTTAAATCTTGCTTTAGCTATACATCTTTATAGTTTTTCAAGCCGCAAAGCTTGGTTAGCTCCACTTGAGAGTATAACATTTATTTATAAAGATCCTACCATGCTCTTAGCTGTGTCCAACAATCTAATTATGCATAGAGATAAGCAGCTCACTAAAAATATAGACGAAACTAAAACGGTTTTGCAAGTTATGATCAAAACTTATGAAAGGTCTAAAATATCTACAAACGTGTTGAAGCATTATCTAAGTGACACGAGGCTTGGCATAATAAGCCAACAAGAAAGAGATGCACTGGAGCGCAGAATAAGAAGTAATAGACCTATGGGCCTAACGCCATTACATAAAGCGGCCCGTGATGGCAACTTAGAGATGGTCATAGAATTGCTTGGGCAAAAAAATACAGATGTAAACCATTTTGATAACCAAGATGCCGACACTCCGCTGGTACTTGCGATTAAAAACGCAATTACAGATAGACATTGGCAAGTCTTGGAGCATTTGGTTGAAAATGGTGCTGATGTTAATATCAGTGGGGCTATTTTTAAGGTGATGGAGCTCATTAGAGCAAACCATCTTAATGAAGAATTTTTGTCAAAAGTTAGTCCATTAATCCTACGCATGATAAGAAAAAGTTGTTTTACAGATGAAGGTTTGATCGAAAAGATATTAAGATTTGCAATAGATGATTATAGATTACAAAAATCTGTAATAGGTAAAGATCATGTATTTAATAGGCTATCAACTTTAATTACTGGTGAAAATAGAGATTGGATGAAAAATGCTGAGCGTTGTGATTACTATCTTATGTATTTAAGCAATGCAAAGTCTATAACGAGAGATGGTGTAGAAATACCAAAACCAGAAGGAGGTGATGCTTATGAAATATTGCTTATGCGCCTTCATACTTACCTGGTGCTATATGTGAAACTTTGCGCTGGAGAAATGCTTTCACTACCAGAGTTGTCTGGTAAATTCCTTAGCTTTAAGGAAACAAAGAAGATGTTGTTAGCAGAACTTAAAACACTGATCCAAACTTGGATTTTCTGTAAAACAATATATTTTTTAGAGAAATTTAATAATCACCAAAACTTAATAGATCTAGAAAATGAAATTGAACTTATATATTCCGCAGCTATAAAAGAAAATTTGATCAACTTAGAAAAAGGTAGGGAATTTATAGTTCTTGTTTCAAAATTTGGAGCGGGGCACTGTATATATGCTGCGCTACATAAATTACAAGATGACGCTATATTAGTGAGAATAGATAATCGATATCTTTTCTTCAATGACTCACTTAGGCATACTTGCGCACCATATGTATTGACTCAAACTATAGAGGGTCAATTTAATATAATATTAGAACTTGACGAAAAAGAAGAGTTAAAGGAAATAAAAGAACCAAAAAGAATGCTAAAGATTAAGCCATTTTGCTCTAATATACTTAAGTTAAAAGATAATAACAAATTTCTAGTGCCCTATATTAGAGGATTGTTTTGTTTAAACGTTACTGACACTGAAAGGGAAAATCATATTTATGGAAATAGCATAGCTCCTGAAAAGCTTTCTGCAGAAGCATTAGTTCAAATTAATACTTGGCCATACCATCTTATGCAAGAACAGGGGACTAATAACTGCACTTTAAGTAGTTATAATCTAGGTATATCAGCGCGTCATGGTATGGAATTTTTTGAATGGCTGATTGAAAAAGAGCAACAGTTAGCACCTCCTTTTAGCAGTGTAAACCGAAGTAAAGAGGTAAATAAAAACGATAGATGGGCCTAGTATCACCCGAGTTATGGATAAGGTATTGTCAAAAAGATCTAATACCTGAAATACAAGGAACGTCATTGCGAGGATCCCACTTGGCGACGTGGCAATCCAGCCCTCTCGGGTCATTCCTGCTGCGGATGGAATCTTATCTTAAGATCCCGCAACAAGTGCGGGATGACAACCTATCAGCAATCTCTAAAGCTCTTTCGCAGTGACGCTGTTTATATGTTTTTCGTTATAGCTAATTCAACTACAAAAAAGGCACGGTTTTTGCTTTAATTGTCATTCCGCACGCAGTTCAGGAATCTTAAGATCCCAAGCAATAGCGAGGATGACTAAGAGGTGGAGATTTGTTGTATTTTTCATAGCCATTTT
>JAJTHY010000022.1 GCA_021298045.1 Candidatus Jidaibacter sp. | reverse complement strand
ATAGTCTCAGGATTTTTATGCGTAGGGTTGCTGTTTAAAGGGTATTGGCCTGCACGCTTTGCAAAATATTTTCCGCTTTATTGGTTTTTTACAGTGGGGTACTGCCTTCCATTTATGACTTCGGTTATGATTCTTATAACCGGCGCAGAAACTGAGTGGCTCATCAACATGACACTATCAATATTTTTGCTAGCGCTACTTGTAGATTCCACAACGTTTGTAATACTGCTGATCTCTTTTTCTGGAATAGGGTATCTCTTTTATAATTTAACATTTGAAAGCTCACAAATTGCCTTTGGAGCAAAAGCAACTTATTTAATTTTTTATATAATTGTGTTTGCTACACTTATTTGTTTGCTGTTTGCCAGAAAGCGCGAAATAAAACACGAGCAAGATTTAGAAAATTTACGCTTAATAGCAGGCAGCATAGCGCATGAGGTAAGAACGCCTATTTATAGCTTTATTATGAATATTGAAGCGTTAAAAGGGATAATGGATTCTGCAAAAATCTCCAAACAAAAAGAGGTAACCAAAGTGCAGATAGACGCGGAGGGCTATGATTTCATCAAGGAATTTATTTGCAATAAACTCAGCCAATCCATGCACAAGGGCGATAAAGTGATAGAGATGTTGCTCATGTCTTTAAAAGATAAAGTAGTTGCAGATGATATAGGTAATTACAAAATTTCTGAGATCATAAACGAAGCCCTAGAGGATTATTGCTTAACAGAACAAGAGCGCAAGCGTCTAACAACTAATGTAACTAGTAACTTTTCTGTGCACGGATCGAAATTATTCCTTAAGCACGTTATAATGAATTTGCTTAAGAATGCCTATAGATATGCTGGCTCCAATGCACAGATATCCATTACCACTAAGGGAAATAGGCTACACTTCAAAGATACCGGCGTGGGTATAAAGCCTGAGAACCTAAACAAAATCTTTGACCTATTCTACACCTCAAGCGAGCTTGGTGCTGGCGTTGGATTGGCGTTTTGCAAAATGGTGATGGAAAGCATAAATGGAGAGATAGAATGCACCTCCACTATAGGAAAAGGAACAGAGTTTGTTTTAGATTTTTCTCCAGACAGCAGTGAGCAGTAGCGAGGGTGACTGAACTCCATACTAACCATAGCCAAAATTACATGCTATTTTATAGCGGCTTGGCTATAACATTTACCTTTCGTTAACCTTTTTTGGCTATGCTCTTGTTCATAGGCAATTGATGAGGATATAATATGTTTGATAGAGCATTAACAAAAAGAGCAGAGCACAACTTAGAAAAGTTTAAAAGAGGTATTATTGCTGCCGCAACAACACAGGATTTTAAAGGTGCCGCCATCGAAGCCACTAATACTTTATTGCATGAGTTGTTGCATCAGTGCGTTGGCCAATATTCTAAAGCAGGCATCGATAATAAGAATTTGAAGAAACTGGTTGAATATATCAAAGATACCAAAATGAGTAATGATGAAGAAGTTGAAGATCTAAAAAGAAGAAATAAAGACATTAAAGGATTAAATAATGAAGACACAGGTATTAAAAATGCACTCGACAAATACCTGCAAGAGGTTGTCAGCATTTATATAGCCGTAGATGAAATCGTTGAAGCTGTTGAAAAAATTAAAAACTCAGACATCAGAAGTAAAAGCCAAGCAACTAAAGAAAGATGCAATGAAGGGTGTGGCAAGATTATAGCATGCACAGCTGCCGCACTACTTGCTTTTGGCGCGCTTGCAGTATGTGCTGCACCTCTAGTTGCTGGTGCCGCTTTGGCTACTATGGCTACATCTGCGGGAGTTGGCTCAGGCTTGATAGCCGCCTCCGCTGCAACCTTCGTTTATGCTTTATCCCAAGGTGAAGTAGAAGTGAGTGATCTGCAAGCAACAACCCTCAATAACATAAATCCAGAACAAGTAGCAAAAATTTCCAATGAAGTGGAAGAGCAAATTGAAGCTAAAGTGAACACTTTAGTGGAAAATGTGCTCAATAAATTTATTCAAAGTATAGATAATCCTAAGTTAGCGCGCGCAACCTAATGCATAAGGCGCAAGGGGGAAAACTCACCTTTATATGTGAGGCTGCATGACCATTCGGCAGAGTTGCATAAGCGACTTTAGGACCCATTAATCATTTATTAACTCCTTTGCAATACACTTAAATTTATAAGTTATTTAAAGGCTAGTTATGAGCAAAGGTTTTGTAGAATGGCTAAAGGGTAAAGGAGTGAGTAATATTCTTGAAGATTTTACCCGTACCACAACAGGACTAAATCGCAATAGATCTGCCGCTTATGTTTTCCCTAGCAGAGAGGCTGCAGAGAAATTTATAGAAGGTCTTAAAAGCTTTAACAATAACCCCGAAGAAATAGTGGGGCGTCAGCATGTGACAGGATATGCAATAACTATAAGCTCTAGAATACAACAAAAATTGAAAGAGCAATATTTAAAAGAAAATCCTCAAGAAAAATCGCAGGAGCAAGTCGAAGCTCAACTTGAGCTTATCGCACTTGCCAAGAATAAAATTATGGAGTTTAACAAATTATCCCAGGAAGATGTACTAAGAAAAGAAGCCGGAGCATATTATAGATTCAAAGCATTTGATAAAATTGGCATGATGGCCAAGTTGCTGCGCAATAAAGAAGAGGACGGTTGGTATGAAGACATGGCAAATACCGCCACAGAGATTGCTATGCTCGCTTACCAAGTTAGTAATTTTAACACCTTATCGAAAGATGAACATAAAAAGTTGACTGCAGCACGTGAGTTGATGATGGGTAAAATTACTGATAATAATGTTGAAATAGGTGGCTTGAAGCATAGTGCAGAATTCACGGCATCTGGTGCAACCATGATAGATAGTTTAGTAAAAGAATATACAAGTGATTATTTAAATGGTGGCTATAGAATGCAGGTAAACCCTAATCATAGGTATGTGACCAGTTCTTTACGTGGCCATAAGGAAGAGCCAAATACTTATTATCAACAACGGTTTTTTCCAGACGCAGACGGAAAATCAGAAACCGACACTGTAGTGATTCATGCTGGCGGTATGGCGAACCACAGTGCAATGAGGATTTTAAAAAAAGAAAAATCTGAAAATGCTGTTGGTGGCTACAGATATTACTACACCAAAGCCGATGGTGGAGGAGGTTTAGAAATTGTGAATGAAAAAGAATACTATGGTATTTACACAACCGAGGTGCAACCGGCATACAGGAAAGGTTTAGGTAATAAATACATAGAACTTACACCAGAAGAGATAGCTAAGGTTAAAGAGAATAAGGTTCTTTATCAACGATATATGCAAGACACTTTGCAAGTTTTACTAGAGACAGAATTAACAATAGAGAGATACAAAAACCCAAATCTATCTGTAGATAATGGTGAAAGTGAGAGAATCACACCATCAGAAGCCGCTGAATGGAGGAGATTAGATGCGATTATCAGAAAGGCGAGAGGGGAGATGGTTAAAAACAGATCACACATCACAACTATTCAATTAACTGGCAATTGTACAGTTTATTCTTCAATGCTTACGGTCGGTGCATTAGCTGGAGTTAATTTAGGGTATGACATGATGCAAGAAGCAAAAAGATATAACCACCACAATCTTTTATGGCAGCTGAATAAATTAGAGAGAGATTTAAGTGATACAAAAGATATCCAAGATTATATTAAGAAAGGCTTACAATTTAAGGATGGTGATCCACTAATTTGGGCAATTGACACAGAGTTTAAAATTGATGGAATGCCTGCTTTAGCTTGGGTTATTCAGCATAATCAACATTCTGATAAGCCTATTCTAATTGAAGGCAAATCTCCAGTACTTTGGGCGCTAAATAATCCTGATAAATCTAGGATTGAAGGTATGAGTTTTGCCAGGTATTTGCAGGTGTATGGTGTAGAGCGATTAAGCAACTTAACCCAAATGCCAGAGAAATTAGACCTGCTAAGTGCACTAATAGTTGAGTATGACATTTTGCTAAAACAAAGACCCCGTAATGATGTTGAAATAAAACAATTGGAAGAATTTTACAAAGATCTGAATGCTAGGGCAAATTTTACAGACCGAGTTCAGAGGGTTTGGCACAAGCGGGGGAACAACCTTTCCGGACTTTCTGATTTGCTTAATCAATATAACAGTACTGAACTTGCTCTTATAATAAAATCCAACGCGCTGGAAGGGGAGTTTAATGATGAAATAAAAAAGATTACACTTGAAGAGTTAATGGGAAACTTACCAATTAAAGAAGCTCATAAAATGTGGAAGGTGGGCAATAAGCTGGAAAATGATGGCGTAAATACTTTCACTTATAATCCAGTAATCAATGCAATTAGATTATTCATAGTGCAACTAAAAGATCTCTTTGCAGAAAAATCAGCAGACCAAAAAGTAGCGGAAGGACTTAAGGATTTTTCAAAAAAGCTTCAAAGTAAACAGCAAACTGGCAAACCATTTGTGGAACGCTTTCAACAACATGATTCTGACCAACCGATTAGAGGGAAGTAAATTTTTGGCACGGGTTTTGCTGTATAAGCGTACCAAAATTTATGGATTATATCATGTCAGGATTCGGTAATGCGCTTAATGCCTCTTTAACTGGAATGAACAGCAGTGCTAAGAAAACTGCTATTGCCTCGAACAATATAGCAAACGCCAATACAACCGCTTATAAAAGATTTGAAGTAAATAATTCAGCGATTGTGAGCCAAGATGGCGTTATAAGCGGCGTTGATTCTACTACCAGACAATTAGTTGATGTGCAGGGGGAATTTGACAGGACCGGGATCTCAACAGACCTTGCTATCGATGGTAACGGGTTTGCAATAGTTACTGATGGATTTACTGGAAGTGCACCTAAAAACATTTTTGTAACTCGAGATATGTCTTTTAGGAAAGATAATACCAATAAATTGGTGAATTCTTCAGGATTTTACTTATTAGCGTGGCAAGTAGATGCTGATGGTAACTTGCCTGGTACAAAGTCACTTTTGAGCAGTTTAGATGGTGTAGATATTATTGGATGGACTTCTAAAGCCTCTGCTACTACTGAAGTAGAGTTTGCTGCTAATTTAGTCCCGCAACAATCTGTAGTTGGCAATTCAGTGGGGAATATAAATATTTTAAACCGCGGGCTAAAGCTATCTCCTATTAATGCGTATGCTTCTTCAACTGATATATTATATGAAAATCCAGTTAATTCCTTATCTGCTGGTGAAGGATTAGAAGTTACAATAGGTAATCCTGATGGGAAAGGAGTGTCTACCAAAAAGATTATGTATGGAGGGTTTGCCACCACTTTCTCTTTCAGTAACTCAGGAACTAATTTAACAACAGCGGTCGGTGGGCAGTTAGCTGGTGATACAATTCAGATGTCTTATGGCAATCAGGTTTTAACCGTAACCAGGGGCAGTGGCGCAACTAATAGAGATGTTTTGCAAAATATTGCCGATCAAATTAACGCAACAACTCCTAGTTCTAATGGATTACAAGCGCAGATTTTTGATTTAGGAACTACCACACAGCTTTATATATCGCCAACCAATATAAATCAGTCGGTTACATTTTCTGGAACCTTGGCTTTCCGCAATCAAATGGGGTTAGATGATTCAAAAAATATCCCAGCTTTTACGCCTGATATACAAGGAGTAACAGTTGGAAGGTTTGCAACTCTAAAGCAACTTGCTACTTCACTTACCCAAATGGGTGTGACTGCCAGTGTTAATGATGATCCTGCTACCGGCGCTAACTTGGCGTTATCATCTTCTAGACCAGTTGCTTTCAACAACTATCAACCCCTAGGCAAAAATAGTGATTTCTTGTCAGAATTTGGCTTACCAACTGGTTATTTAAATTCTACATACGACTCATATCTGGCTAGCAATAATATGGCGGGCGGAAGTTTCTTGCCACATTTTAGCCAAAACATTACTGTGTATGACTCCATGGGGAATTCTCATAACATATTGCTCGGATTTCTAAAGACTGGGATTAATACATGGGCCGTAGAAGTTTATGCAGTAGATCCTTTATCGGTTAATATTCCAGGAAGAACTGATGGATTGCTTATGGCTAGTACCATAACTTTTGACGGCGTTGGCAATTTTTCATCTATTCAACCAGTTTCTCAGTCTGCATATTCAAATTCAATTTCTAGTCCAAACACTGCACTTGGAGCTACACTAGGCCAAACATTTGTTGTTGGGGTAGGCTCATCTTCTTATACATTTACCTATGGGAGTTTATCGGCACAAAGCACCGCCGTTTCATCATCTGGGACTGGTTTAACTGGTACCAGCACTGATACCCTAACTATAAATATTGGCACCTCTACTTATAACATAGCAAGAGGTGGTGGCGTAAATAATGAGGAAGTTTTAATAAACATAGCTAACCAAATAAACCAAACTAGTGGTCCTGAAGCTGCTCGAGCAAAAATCATCTCAAATGCACTTACCGGGCAAATTTGGCTTGAAATTGTTGCAGCTGACTCCACTCAGGCAGTGGCCTTCGGGCAAACTGGTACGCTAGGAACAAATCTTGGTATAACCTCTGCTAATGATATTGCTGCTAACAGTTTCTCAACTCTTTATGAATTAGCTGAGCAAATTAATACAACTCAAGGGCCAACATCTATTAGAGCAAGTGTAGTTCCTGGGTCTGTAAGTAGCACCTATTCAATAAAAATAGAACCTATCAATAGTAATTTTTATTTAAGCTTTGGGGGTACTTCAGCGGCTATTAATGCGCCACTTGGTACTGGGGCAACTCAAACAATTGGAGCAGCTTTAGGATTGCAGAACACAACAGCCAACCGTCAATTAGTTGGCCTTGATCAGCCATTAACTGTGAACTGGTCAAATATTGTTGGCGCGAATCCTAGTGTTATAACATTCAATTTGGGGGTCCCAGGAAGTACAAGCGGGATGAATCAATCTTCGGGCACCTATTCAGTGATAAGGGCTCATCAAAATGGTGTTTCCACTGGAGATTTAACAGGTGTGACTATTGATCCTGAAGGTTGGATTACAGCATCTTTTAGCAACACATTGACCCGTAAAATTTATAAAATACCTGTTGGAGACTTTGCTAACCCAAATGGGCTAACGCAAGTGCAAGGAAACGTTTTCAAAATTAGTGCAAACTCTGGCCCTTTGAATCTTAAAGAAGCAGGTATGAATGGTGCCGGTAAGTTTATCCCTGGTGCTATTGAGGGGTCTAATGTAGACTTGGCTGCGGAATTGTCGAGTCTTATAGAAATTCAGCATACCTATCAAGGAAGCGCTAAGATAATGGGCGTAACCGATAAATTAATGGAAAGACTATTAAACGCTTTCTAAGGTGGTAGGCAAGATATAGCCGCAGAGTCTAATGTTCCAATATAGCCAAGCCGTTATAAAATGACTTACACTCCCCGACACGGAAGTTAAGGAATAGTTAATAAATAGAATGATAGATTGAAAACAAAGGAGAATTGAGGTATAAGGTGACTTTTAGCACAAAGGACACCTTATGAAAGAATATATAGCTAATTCAACTACAAAAAAGGCACGGTTTTTGCTTTAATTGTCATTCCGCACGCAGTTCAGGAATCTTAAGATCCCAAGCAATAGCGAGGATGACTAAGAGGTGGAGATTTGTTGTATTTTTCATAGCCATTTT
>JAJTHY010000088.1 GCA_021298045.1 Candidatus Jidaibacter sp. | reverse complement strand
CATATTTCAAAAAACTGCTGTATATATTCTTTCATAAGGTGTCCTTTGTGCTAAAAGTCACCTTATACCTCAATTCTCCTTTGTTTTCAATCCATCCTTCTATTTATTAGCTATTCCTTAACTTCCGTGTCGGGGAGTGTGCACATCATAATAATATTTTCGAAAAAGAGCAAGTTCTTTAAAACAATTTTCTTACGGTATTAAATGCATCTTCCACTTGTTTTACAACGCTTTTTGGGTTTATATATTGCCCTACTGAATCTATCAGGTTTAATATACCATTTTGCACTTCTTCAATAAATGGAATATTTAGCCCTAACGAAAAAAGTACAACAATTATACACACAATTAAAAAAATATATCGCCTGATGATACTTAAAATTAAAAAAACCATAACTTACCTGCGATATTAAATTCACTTTATTAAAAAAATGTATTAAATATATGTTGAAGACGCAATATAATACGTAAATGCAACCCACAAATATGTCACATATTCCTGTACTGATAGAGGAAGTATTAGAATTTCTAAACCCAGCTAGGGGCGGTATTTACGTGGATTGCACGTTTGGTGCTGGCGGCTATAGTAAGAGAATTTTAGAGACAGGCGCAGATAAGCTAATTGCCATAGATAGGGACGCAAATGTGTTGCCTACTGCCGAAAAGTTTAGAGAAGAATATGGAAGCAAATTCGAATTCCATAACATCGCCAATGACAAAATCGGGTTAGCGCTGGAAAAATTGCAGGGCACTATAGATGGAATAGTTTATGACATTGGAGTTTCATCAATGCAAATAGATACCCCAGAGCGCGGATTTTCATTCCAAGTGGATGGACCTTTGGATATGAGAATGGACCAGCGAGACACTATATCAGCATATGACGTTGTTAATACTTACACCCAAGGGGAATTGGCAAGAATCATCTATGAATATGGTGATGAGCAAAGGTCTCGTAGCATCGCAAAAGAGATTGTGGATGCTCGAGGTGAAAAACCAATTGAAACAACTTTAAAGCTAGTGCGCATAATACAAAAAGCAGTTGGTTATTACAGGGACGATATAAACCCTGCTACTAGGACTTTCCAAGCTATTCGCATAGAAGTGAATAAAGAGTTAGATCAGTTAAAAACCAGCTTATATGCAGCAAAATCATTGTTAAAAGTTGGTGGGAGACTAGTGGTGGTTTCATTCCATTCTGGCGAAGATAAAATTGTGAAAAGTTTATTTAACGAGTGGTGTGGCAAGAAGGTAAACACAAATAAGTATTTACCGGATCCAAACCTACATCCCGCTCCACCACAATTTAAATTTTTACAAAAAGGCATAGTTATTGCAGAAGATAATGAAATCAAAACTAACCCCAGAGCCAGGTCTGCCAGGCTTAGAGCAATAGAGAAGTTGATTTGAAAATATGAACAGATATTTAAGATTTTATTTTCTGCCTGGAGTGCTCATGTTAGCAATGGCCATCTCTTTTCTTTTTTTCGTGAAAAATCGCGTGCAGCAGATATCGCGTGATATAAAAACAAAGAATACGCAAATTTTGAGTGAACGAGAAAGCATCCATGTGTTAAAAGCTGAGCATTCATATCTTACCAATCCTAAGCGACTTAAAAAACTTACCGAGAAAAATTTAAATTTGCACGCACCTGTCAGCAGCCAAATTTTGGATTCTGACCAGATTGAGATTTACTTGAACCCATTTGTGGTGAAGGTGGAAGAGCCTTCGGAAGGGGGGCAAATTGACTGAGCTTAGCACAAATAAAAATAATATTCTAAGACCTAGCCCTAAGGTCGTCGAAGATGCTGCTCTCAACATGTGCAGAAATCGGCTGTTATTTGCCATGGGTGCAATTTGTTTTATATTCAGTATATTAATTTTCCGCTTATTTGATATTAGCCTTTCTAGCCATGAAGATGTAAAAATCGTAAGCAAGAATCAAAATTATAGTAATGACTTTTTGGTGGAACGCGCAAGTATTGAAGACCGCAATGGTACACTGATAGCGGTTAACTTATCCACAGCCTCCCTATTGCAAACCCTACTAAAATTGTGGAGCCATCAACTGCTATAGAAAAGCTATGCAAAATTTTTGATTCCTCCAAATGCCCAGAGATTAAAGAAAAAATAAACTCTGGCAAAACCTTTGCGTGGCTCAAGCGTCACTTAACTCCCATTGAGCAGCAGCACGTTAACGATTTGGGTATAGCTGGCATAAATTTCATGAAAGATGAAAAACGCGTTTATCCTCATGGCAATTTGTTTTCTCATGTTGTTGGGTATGTAGATGTAGATGGTGAGGGCTTGGGGGGTATAGAGCGCAGTTTCAATGATCGCCTAAAGAATAGCAACGAACCCGTGAGACTCTCCATTGACGTTCGCATTCAGCAAATATTAAGAGATGAAATATTAAACCAAGCAGTGCTACATAGCGCTATTGGGGGCTCTGGGATTGTAATGGACGTAAACACTGGCGAGGTGATAGCAATGGTCAGCGTGCCAGACTTTGATCCGCATAATGTCGGCAAATCAAGCGAACGCGCAAGATTTAACCAAGTTAGCATGGGGGCTTATGAGATGGGTTCTACCTTTAAAATCCTGACACTCGCTATGGGGCTTGATGGCAAGCACATAAGCCTTAACGATGCATTCAACACTGACGAAGCTATTAAAGTTGGCAATAAGCAGATACGCAATTACCGCAATAAAGGTGGGATGATGGCCACCCCTGAGGTGCTCATGTATTCATCAAATATAGGTACCGCTCAAATAGGCCTTAAAGTAGGTGGCAAAAAACAGCGCGAATATCTATCTGAAGTAGGAATGCTTGAACCAGTTGACATTGAAATACCTGAGCGTGGATTTCCAATTTATCCTAAAGCAAAAATTTGGAGCCAAGCTTCAACCATTACAATAAGCTATGGGCATGGGATAGCTGTTACACCACTACATGTGGCGCGCGCAATCGCAGCCGTGGTTAATGGTGGGTATATGATTAAACCAACTTTGCTGAAAGTTGAAGATCCCGCGAGCGTTGAGAAGAAACAAATAATTTCCACCAAGACTTCCGAAATGATGAGAAAACTATTAAGACTAGTGGTGGTAGAAGGATACGGAAAAAAAGCTAATATTCCCGGATATTTTGTTGGGGGCAAAACTGGTACCGCAGAAAAAGTCACAGGTCGCGGCTATAGCAAAACTGCAAACATCGCATCTTTTATTGGCGCATTCCCTATACATGCACCCCAGTATGTTGTTATAGTTTTAATCGATGAAGCCTTGCCTAATAAGATCAATGCTGGGTTTACAACCGGGGGGATGCTTGCAGCCCCAACCGCAGGAAATATAATAGCTAAAATCGCTCCTATTTTAGGGGTAAAACCAATTTCTGAAGACAATACTGCAATTGCAGACAAACTATCATTAAAATACCAGCCGTTAAATCCCATGACCAAGAAACAGCAATAGGATGCTATGAGGACTAAAGTAATAACGGCATTAAAAATTGCATTCATAGTTGCAGCGTTATATCTAGTATTTAATAAAATCGATTTTAAGGAATCGGCTAGCTTACTTGAAGAAATGGATCTTACATTTTTTGGTGGAGCGTTTGTTTGCTCGGTAATATCCATGCTTATAAGCGGGGTTAGATCTCAGCATTATTTTAATGAGTTTAGCCTTACTATTCCTAAGAAATATATGGTTAAGTTATATTTTGCCGGGGCATTTTTAAACTTGGCTCTCCCCGGGGGCATAGGGGGGGATGGTTATAAGATATATCACATACACAAACATTTCCATTTTCCAAAACTTAAAGCATTTAGAATAGTGCTTTATGAGCGGGTTAATGGATTTTATGTTTTGTGCATATTCGGCTTTATCATAGCATATTTCTCTAACTTTATTAGATTGCCATATGCATCCATAATTAACACAACTTTGTTAATTCTTATAACACCGTGTTATATTATCGGCATCAAATTTGTGCTTAAAGACAAATTCAGCGCAGCTTGGAAAGCAACATGGTATTCAATTTGGGTACAGCTATTGCAAGTATGCATGGCTGCATTACTAGTAAGAGGACTCGCGCCAGATGCGAGCTCCTCGCTATATTTAGACTTTATAGTTTTATTTGTAGCCGCTTCAATACTGGCAATAGTGCCTATATCCATTGGTGGAATTGGCATTAGGGAATTGACTTTTTTATACGGCTTCAAGCTTTTAGATATGCCCGAGCACATGCTAGCACTGGGAGTTTCATTCGCACTCGCTTCCTTTTTTGTTTACGTGTTAACTGTGATGTTAGGAGCGCTTTTCTTTAATAGCAAACTTCAGAACAAAAGCTTTAAAACTTAATAACATAGCTAGTCTTTCCGTCAAAAGAGCTATAACGATGATAATGTAAGGGCTTGAGGTATAAAATGATTGAAGAAATCCATAAGAAAATGCTATTATTTGCGCATAAATCTTATGGATTTCGAGATAAATGCCCATTAGATATTTATGCCGTTGAAGCATCAACATAGCTCTCAAGGAAAGCGCTGGCTGGGGGGGCAAAAAATTTGTATATCCGGGTGCTACGCACCCACCATATACAAATTTTTTGAGCCAGCGCTTGTACTTTCTACGTCAGTGCGGAAGTATTAGACCTCTTCGGAAACTCGCTTCTGGTAGTGGAGTGCGAGGAACATACGGAGCGGAAGACCGGAGTGTATTCAATATACATGAGTTCTCCGGCACCGGAGAGACGAAGCAATCCGCAGCAAAAGTAGAGTTTCCGGAGAGGTCTATTGTTGAAATTTATTCAAAGGGCATTTATCTAAATCCCTAGCATTTCATATCGCCCAGAGAAATTTTCAGAGTTTTGACGGACAGACTAGCTAAAGCAGTAGACGACAGGAAACTTGAAAAAGTGCTAGGAGTCTTTGTAATTGAGCACCGTAAGCCTATAAT
>JAJTHY010000117.1 GCA_021298045.1 Candidatus Jidaibacter sp. | reverse complement strand
GGTTCTCTGTATAAGTCTTTTACTCAGGGCGATCTTATCAGCACACCTGGCGTGCCTACTAATGTAGCATTTGATGGCTCCGGCTTCTTGCAGGTGACCATGCCAGATGGTACTATTGCTTATACCCGAGATGGTAATTTGCAACTAGATTCAACTGGCCAATTTGTGACAAGTGAGGGTTATGTTATAGCACCTGGTATTACACTTCCAGATGCTTATACCAACTTAACCATAACCCCTAATGGGAAGGTTCAAGTTGAAGTAAATAATATTTTACAAGAAGTTGGGCAATTTGAGCTAGCTAGATTTCCCAACCCATCTGGCCTTTCCGCAATCGGCGGCAATTTATACCGCGAGACCACGGGATCAGGTGCAGCAGTAACCGGTATTGCTGGAGATACTGGATTTGGACTGATGAAGCAATTCTTCACAGAAGCTTCAAATGTTAATTCGATATTAGAAATTGGTGAGTTAATAAAAGCACAAAGAGCTTTTGAATTTAATTCAAAAGTGATACAAACTTCGGAACACGTGTTGAAAACAATGATAGATACAAAGGCTTAGATGAAATGGGTTATATTATTAACACAAATAATTAATGAAAGCTTTCCCGTCACTGCGAATGCGGCTTGCCGCATGTGGCAGTCCATTATTTTTCGACATTTTTATGGATTGCCACGTCGCAAAAAGGCTTCTAGCAATGGCTGTTTTTTTACCAAAAACCTACGAATAATCAACTTATTATTAATACTCTTTTTATACTCAAGCATTTGCAATGCTGCATCTACGCGTGAAGATACAGAAACAAAAATAGCACATGATAATGGCTTTGATCATGTTATTTTAATTATGCCCAGTAACAGGTTAGAAAAAGCAGAACTTGTGGAATACAGATATACTGAAATACCTGGCAGAGTAATTATTATTCTTAAAGATAATAATGGGTCTACACAAAGCATTAAAGCCAGATTTGAAGAAGCTGTTATGGTGCCTTCGCCAAAAAAAGATGTGGAGCGCGGTGAAAAAATAGATCGCGACTTTTTAACCCTTATTAAAGTGCCAAAATCAAAAGCGGGCAAAAGTATTATTGTTTCTGAAGATCAACTTATTGATACTGTTGCCAAAAGAAAACTATACGCTAAAAAATTCATCAACATCAACGACGTAGCAAAGCCAGATATAATAGCTAAGGGCAAAGAAGTAAAGATGGTTTACAATAACCGAAACCTACAGATAGAAAGCCGGGGTATAGCTCTGGAATCCGGCACTCTTAAAAGCTTGATTAAGGTGCGAACTATAGATAGTAACAAGTCTGTGATGGCTCAAGTTTTTGATGAAGAAACTGTTATAATCGGGGCGAGATGAGAAGATTTTTGTGCATAGTGTTATTGATGAATTTATGTGCTTGTAATGTTGGAGACCGTCTTGACAGAGTTGGAAGAACACCAGAATTCAAAAAGGTTAATACTTATGAGGAAGAAATATACGACACCTATGCAGCCAAGGGGTTAACAGACCCCATTGATAGAATCAATAACGAACAAGATAATGGTTATAAAACTGCCAACTCTTTATGGAGACCAGGATCCAGAACTTTTTTCCGCGATCAACGCGCTAGATCGGTGGGCGATATATTAAAGGTGATAATAACTATTCAAGATAAAGCTAAAATGGATAACCAAACCCAAACTAGCCGCAATGATACTAGCAACTTGGGGATACCGAACTTCCTTGGGATAGAATCCCAACTAGGAAAGGTTTTACCAGAAGCTGTGAACCCTTCTAAATTGGTCGGGGTTAAGTCTGCTGATGCTAATTCTGGGCTTGGAAAGATTGACCGCAAGGAGACCATCAACACAACATTTGCTGCAACTGTAATAAAAATTTTACCAAGTAATAACCTTGTGATTAAGGGCACGCAAGAGATCAAGATCAACACAGAGGTCAGAGAAATAACCATCGAAGGCATCGTACGCCCAGAAGATATCAATTCTTCTAATGCTGTAACCCTAGATCAAATTGCCGAAGCCAGAGTAACATATGGCGGCAGGGGCAATATCTCGGATTATCAACAACCTAGGTATGGCAAACAAATACTGGATGCTATTTCTCCGTTTTAGAGCAAAACTTGACATAAGGGCATAGATAGATAAAATCAATGTATCAATTAACTTATTATAATGAAAATGAAAAAATTTAGATTCAACTACTTATGCTTAGCCCTTGCACTTGTAAGTTCTAATGCCATGGCTGATTCTGCATCTCAGGAGTCTTCATCTCTATCCGTTATTGGATCTTCAAATATAATTAAGGGTAGCGTTCAAATGCTTACAGCTGGATCTCAGCTAACTATCTCCTCTGTGGAGCAAAGTGGTAGTTTTGTGATCTTGATGCTAAAAGATAGCGCGAAAGGAGCTGACCTTATATTAAAGCTTTCCGCAAGCTCTTTAGGCAATGCAAGCCTGGCTGTCGGTAATACCGTAGAAGTAGTTGCAGGTTCTACAGGAAGAATGCTGATGGTATCTGGTGAAGTCATAGCATTAATCCCTAATGAACTTGGGAAAAATCTGGTAAAATCAAATAAATTAGATTAATTACATGATGAAAAAATTCTTAATTCTCCTATTCATTTGTGGCTTATTTCAAGCTCATAATGTACAGGCTGGAACAAGCTGTGAGGCTATCCAGATAACTCCTGAATTAATTGAAACCGGATTTAAACTATCTAGCCAATTACTTGATAAGCTAAATGAGCTAAAACCCGAAGTTGCTATAATAGCACGAGTGGGCTCAGATTCTTCAAAATATGGCATAAAATATACACATTTAGGCTTTTTGATTAAGTCTGATTCCAATTGGGAAATAGTGCATTTACTCAATAGTTGCGGCACTAATAGTTCTAGCATTTATGCTCAAGGCCTACTTAATTTTTACATAGATGATTTATTTACTAATGAAACCTTGCTAGCCATTCCAGATGCTACGCTTCAAGAAAAGATTTCTAAAACGATAAAATCCAGGTCTATGCTTACATTGCAT
>JAJTHY010000163.1 GCA_021298045.1 Candidatus Jidaibacter sp. | reverse complement strand
TTAGTTGAAATACTTTGAATATCGGTAACAATATATCACAAGGTTTCTATTGTCAAAATGCTTCTCGCAAAACCCCAGGCGCCAAAATAGAAAGAGGGTTTGAACTGGTTTTTGGATCATCAATTGTGCCGCTTATGGTGTATGAAGCGCCTATTAGAGAGTTTCCTTTTTTACTGTTAAATGCACTACCTATTAATGGAATGTTGCTTATTGCAGAGTTTAATATGTTTTCTGGAACAACTGTGCCTTTGATCTTTATTTGATCTTTGTTAAAATCTATAAAACCATCGGCTGTGAAGGTGAGGGAAGGGCCTTTAGCATAGCAATTGCTAGCGTTCAGCATGCCAGATTTTAGAGTTATAGGGCATCGTAATTTATCAAACTTAACTCCTCTATTAGTAAAGATATTGGAGAAGCCTTCTAAGGAAGTAGTGGTGATGGAAAAGATTGAAATTATGTTAGCCATAAATGGGGTTTTAAGCATTCTATAGTCATCAATTTCTAGCTTGCCATCAAAGTCTTTACCAGATAGTTTTCCATGTAAATTTAAACTCCCCCCTTCAATTTTATTTGTGGCTCCAAAAGCCTGCATAGCTTTCCCAGCATTGTTGGAGACTAAAGACACTACGGGATATTTAACATTCAAATTTACAACGTCACCGCCGCCCATATTACCTGCTATCTTAAGCTCTTTAATAGCTTCATTTTCAATTTTTACTTTTGCAATAGGGTTTATTATGTGCTGCCCATTTTTCATATATATTTTGCCTACTTTTATCTCCATCTCATAATTCAATGGATTTACAGACTTTGTTGGCGGCACTATAGTACCTGGTTCTGGTTTGGAATTAAAGCCTAACTTGGCAAGATCAAAGCTGGAGCCACTTGCAAGAAATGTATATGTGATTGCATTTTTCAATAAATCGAAGCGAAACTCTCCTTGGCCAAATTTAGTGTAGGAGGATCGTATTTCTTGAATGGCAAAGTCACTAGAGATTTTACCGCTGCCTTTACTGGTTAGTTCTGGTAAGCTTAAGTAATAATCAGATATATCATAACCTGAATTTTTAGCTGCAGCATTTAAGGATACTTTTAAGAAGCCTGGCTCTCCTATTTTCTTTTTTATCCCTGTGAAAGCATGGTTTATTGTAGAGTCCCTGAGATCGGCAGTTAAGGATGATTTAACTGTATTATTGTGTTCTGTGTAATTGAGGATTAGGTCAAAGTTATTGTTTGCAAAATTTATCTTTTCTATATCAAATTCTGTGAGTGACTCCCAATTTAACCTAGTTTTTACCTTTAATTCCTTAAAGTCTTTAAGTAGTTTATATTCGCCAGAAATATCAGCATCAAAGCGGTTATTTAAAACACCAACTCCTTGAACACCTATAATAAAATTATCAAAAGTTACATTGAATTTCCCTTTGCTTAATCCAATGTTTTTATAAATCTTTTGAATTCCAGCATCCGATAGTTGAGCCTTAGCATTAATTTTGATATCTTTTAATTCAAGGTCTTCTTCGCGTATTGGTATGGAGACTTTAACATCTGCTATACCAGTTCCAGTTACGTTTTTGAATGTGCTATTTTTTACCTCTGCGTGTTTGAAGGAGAGGTCAATTAAATCTTGTATGCCACCAGATACCTTTGCATCAATAGTTAAAGAGCTTTTGCTTGAGGATAAATTATTAAGAGAACCACGAGCACTTTCAATTGTAGTCTTTAAAAGTATTCCCTTTTTAACAACAAATGTAATGTCGTCTAAATTTATGTGTATAGAGCTATCAACATTAGTTACTGGATCTAAATCATCTAAGTACCTAACGCTGGTATTAGCTACTTCCACATTTATATCTATTTTGCTGTTTGTTAGCTTCTTTTTGGATAGCTCATTAAAATTTAAATTTAAGTAACCTTTTGTACTCTTCAATGTGCCGCCTTTAATATGCGAAAATATCCAGTCCCTGGTTCTGGTGGCTAAAGATTTTGGCCAGTAATAATCAACCATATCTACTGTTATAGGATCGAGCTGGAAGTTTGCAGTTAAGGTTGGCTCTCCTAATACTAATTTATACTCAGCGCTTGATTTAAGATTTAACTTATCAGCTTCGATATTAAATTTTTCAATGTTAACTAGTTGACAATTATTATTGCAATACCCCTTTAGCTTTAAATTTGTTATCTTAATATCTTTATTAAAAAATGCATTTTCTCTAATCCAGCCATTAAAATTATTAGCTTCAAATTCTATATATTCCACCGAGCGACTTCCACGTAGTAGCGCCATAAAATTTAAATCTAGTTGTATATTGGCGTTTTTGAGCTCGGGAACGTATATACCGAGTTCATTTAGGGTGAAGTTGGAAAGGTTAGAGAAAGTTCCCTTAAGGCTTAGATGTTTATTAGAAGAAGTGTCTAACGTTGCTTTAAGAATATTATTCTTACCCCCTATATTAAAATCTCCGTAAAGTGTGAAAAGTAATTTTTTATTTATTAAAGTTGGTTTTAATACCATTTCGTTGATATAAATAGCTGCCTTTTCACGATCATTTTCACTTCGCCCACTTATATTAAATTCAAAGTTGGTGTTTGTTAGTGATAGACTGAATTTTAATAACTTTTCTTTATGTAAATTTAAATATTCATTAATTTCTTGAACTGGTATAGGCTCATTACTTGTTGTTTGTTTAAATTTGTTATACACAAGTGAAGGATCGTCAATTTCGATATTCAATAAGTTTTTATGCGTTTGTGGAAATAAAGCTGCAGGATCAAGTATAATACTAACATTTGTACTGAAATCCCCCCTTGTTTCATCGGAAACTTTAAGAGCTTCTAATTTTAAGCGTATTGCAAAATCGTTAGTGTTGCTAACCAGAACATCTCCAATAGAAACATTAATATTTTTAGGCAATATACCCGAGATAGTATTAGTTATATATTTTGCTAAAAATGGCACAGAGTGAGGGCCTGTATATATCCATATAGACAAACCTAAAAACAGTACCAGTGCAAATGAAGATGCAGCAGCACAAATTTTAATTATGGTTTTGATTGTTTTTTTCAGCACTTGGTAATAAAAATAAAATCACATTTTAAAGGTTGTTAGCCATGAATACTAAATTCTATATTATTGTGTTACTTTTCTCAATCTATTTCATTGCACCTGCGCATGCTGATTCTTCAAAGGAAAGTATAAAATTGGTTGATGATTATTTAGCTTCCATAAAAACAATTAAGTCTGAATTTGTGCAGACGGACTCATCTGGAAATAAAAGAGGCGGCATGATGTATGTAAAAAAGCCTAATCGTATACGTATAGAATATAGCTCTCCAGACAGAGAATTGGTGTTGCTTAAGTCGGATTTAATCATGCATTATCTTGAAGACTTGGATGAGGCTAACTATCTTCCCAAAGACGATTTGGCGATTAGCCTTTTAGCGCAAAAGAATTTTAAACTTACCAAGCAGGCAAAAATAAATAAATTTGAGCTGGTATCAAATTTTATAGAGTTGGGGTTTTTCTTAAGAGATGATAAACAAAATCGCTATATAACTTTAAGGATACAGAAAAACCCAATGAAGCTTATTTCTATAGCTGTTAAAAATGGAGATGACTTGGTTACTATAAACTTCATAGCTCCTATTGTTAATGATAATATAGACAGTAAAGTTTTTGAATTTTCGAATAAGTCTATTCATCCATGATTTAAACTATGTTTTTTGTGCTGTGCAGCACATAATTTTTATAACTTTAAGCAGATTTTCATTTTCTATTTAGCATGTAGTGGTAGTATATTGGAAAATAATCAATAACCTTAATATGGCCCATAAAAAAGATAAAAAACTAAATAACTCCTCATTCCGTGAGGATAGCCTAAATTTTCATTCCAGACATCCAGCGGGAAAAATTGCTATAGATCTAACTAAGCCTCTGAGTAATCAATTAGATTTATCTTTGGCATATTCGCCGGGAGTGTCTTTTCCATGTTTAGAAATCCATAAAGATCCTTCCAAGGACTATTTGTACACCGCTAAAGGTAATTTTGTTGCTGTGATTTCTAACGGCACTGCGGTTTTGGGTTTGGGTAATTTGGGCGCTGCAGCTAGCAAACCTGTGATGGAAGGTAAGGTTGCTTTGTTTAAGCGATTCGCTGATATAGATGCAATTGATGTGGAGGTTTCCACCGAAGACCCTGAAGAGTTTATCAATGCGGTTAAGCTTATAGGTAGAACATGGGGCGGCATTAACCTTGAGGATATAAAGGCACCCGAGTGTTTTATTATTGAAGATAAGTTGAAAAAACTGCTTGATGTTCCTGTGTTTCATGATGATCAACATGGGACGGCAATTATAACAGGTGCTGCGCTAATCAATGCTGTTGAAATTCAAGGAAAAAACCTTGAAGATTTAAAAGTGGTGGCAAGTGGTGCGGGAGCTGCTTCCATAGCATGCATTAACTTGATTAAGGGTTTAGGCGTTAAGCCAGAGAACATCATTATGTGCGATACGAAAGGCCCGATATATAAAGGGCGAACTGAAGGCATGAATAAATGGAAGGAGGAGCAAGCCGTTGAAACCAATGCCAGAACATTAGCTGAAGCTATGATTGGCGCTGATGTTTTTATAGGTGTATCTGTTAAAGGCATAGTTAATGGAGCAATGGTGGCATCTATGGCTAAAAAACCTATTATTTTTGCCATGGCCAACCCAGACCCAGAAATTACTCCAGATGAAGTGCTTGCAGTGCGTGATGATGCTATAATCGCAACTGGAAGATCTGATTATTCCAATCAAGTAAATAATGTTATGGGCTTTCCTTATATATTTAGAGGAGCACTGGATGTTCAAGCAAAAACCATTAATGAGGAGATGAAGATTGCTGCAACTCGCGCAATTGCTAACCTTGCCAAAGAAGATGTACCGTACGAGGTTTCGGCAGCATATTCGGGTAGGAGGCTTAAGTTT
>JAJTHY010000125.1 GCA_021298045.1 Candidatus Jidaibacter sp. | reverse complement strand
TTTCCCAATATCCTAAAATTGTTCGTGCAGCTAATTCAGATGGGCTAAACTTAGATTTGTTATTAAGCAATTCAAAACTTTTTTGAAACCGTGATTGCATATTTTTATATTTGTCAGCATCTAGCAATTTATAAAGCTCAGATGCAATGTTTTCTGGATTACAATCTTGTTGAATCAATTCTGGTATAACCGGTGAGTCCAATAATAAATTAACCAAGCTTATGTATTTAACATAAATTATCCTCTTTAAATACCAATATGTTAATGGAAACATTTTATAGCCAACAACGCATGGTATTCCGTGACTTGCAACTTCCAATGATGAAGTTCCGGACTTAACTAATGAGAGATGAGCCATGGAAAAAAATTTTTCTTTTTCAGCTGGATCTGTTGTTATTTCCGCATCTGTACCACTAAAAACTTTTCTAACCTTTTCTTTTAAGAATCCTAAAGTTGGTATTAAAACTTTTAATTTTAAATTATATTTTTCTTGCAATAAATTAAGGCTCTCAGCAAAAATTTTACCCATATGGTTTATCTCTTGCTCTCTACTACCGGGCATTACCAAAATATTTATAACTTCTTTTTTTGTTGAAAGAGATGGGATTGAATTTAATTTACTGTCTTCAATTATAGGATGGCCAACAAAAGTGGCAGCTAGACCAACTTCATCAAAATAAGGCTTTTCAAATGGTAGTAACAATAGGATATGGTCATAAAGTTTCGCCACCAAATTAGCCCGCTTTTTTTTATAAGCCCACACTGTTGGGGCAACATAATGAATTATTGGAATTTTTTTTCCAAAAAGTTTTCGCACCTTGGCTACAACTCGAAAATTGAAACCAGGTGAATCAATCGTGACCAAAATATCTGGATCATATGTTTTTATAGCTTCAACTGCCTGGTGCATCCTACGCAAAATTTTGAAGAGCTTAGGTAACACTTCTGCAAACCCCATAAGGGCTATATCTTTATAATTGAATACGGTTTTCATGCCAGATTTCTGCATATTACCACCCCCAATTCCCAAGAAGTCCACATTTGGGTGAAGATTTTTAAGGGCTTCGATAAGCTTGCCGCCTATTATATCGCCAGAAGCCTCGCCCGCTATTAAAAATATTTTCAAGGTTTTTGTACTTTTATTCTGCGACATTTTTAAACCGGTTTTCATTGTAAGACCTGATTTTGCTGAATACCGGCGTGTCATAAGTTGGCTCTATCTCTTCCATATTGGAAAACCATTTATATATAGTAGAATCATCTACTTCTAGTAGCGCTGCATAATCAGATAGTTCTGACTCTGTTAACTTGTTTAGTTCATTTAAAGCAAAGTCGGTGAAGATATAATCAGTTTCTTTGCAACCTCTATTTGTGCTACGAAAAGTTAATTGCTTCAGTAATGTGTCTCTATTTTCTATCATAATCAAAAACTTATTGAAATATGTTGCTATGCAATATATTAGTATTATATGAGTTAATTTTTTCGTTACATATCATGCCATTATTTAAGCCAAAAAGTAAAGCGTCTACTTCAAATATTAATGCGGAATTAGATATTAACCACACGGATGCTGCTCAACCGGCACAAAGCGTAAAGCTTCATACGCAAGGTGGGGACAAGGCGGTTATGCTCCCAGTATTAAAAGGAAGCTTAGGCCCAGATGTTATAGATGTAACGAATTTATATCAAGAAACTGGGATGTTTACATATGACCCAGGCTTTATGTCTACAGCTTCTTGTAAATCTGATATCACCTTTATAGATGGAGATGAAGGAGTTTTATTGCACAGGGGGTATGCTATAGCAGACCTTGCCTCACATGCAGATTTTATGGAAGTTTGTTATCTACTTCTTTATGGAGAGCTTCCTAATGTCGGGCAGAAGGAAGAATTTGTTGATAAGATTAAAAGCCATACTATGATACATGAGCAAATGCAGTTTTTGTATAGGGGCTTTCCTAGAAGCGCCCATCCAATGGCAGTTATGGTTGGTGCAGTTAGTTCTCTTTCTGCTTTTTACCATGAAACGTTAGACATAAGAGATAAATCACAACGAGATTTGGCGGCGATAAAATTGATAGCAAAAGTTCCTACTCTTGCCGCATTGACATATAAATATTCGATTGGACAACCATTTGTTTATCCAGATAATTCACTAAACTATGCAGAAAATTTCTTAAACATGATGTTTTCTGTTCCATCAAACCCTTACAAAATTGATCCAGTTGTCTCTGATGCAATTGATAAATTGATGATTTTGCATGCAGATCATGAGCAAAATGCCTCTACCTCTACAGTAAGGCTGGCCGGTTCATCTGGGGCCAATCCTTATGCGGTTATAGGAGCGGGTATAGCATCACTTTGGGGGCCAGCTCATGGAGGGGCGAATGAAGCTGTGCTTAATATGCTGCGTGAAATAGGTACTCCAGAGCGGATACCTTTGTTCATCAACAAAGCTAAAGATAAAAATGATCCTTTCCGTCTCATGGGTTTTGGCCATCGAGTTTACAAAAATTATGATCCTAGAGCATCGGTATTAAAAAAATCCTGCCATGATGTATTGAAGAAATTGAATCATAAAAATGATCCATTACTTGAGATCGCAATGGAGTTAGAGTCAATAGCGCTTAAAGATCCTTATTTTGTTGAGCGCAAGTTATACCCCAATGTTGATTTTTATTCTGGTATTATCTACCGCGCGCTTGGTATTCCAAGTCAGATGTTTACTGTTATGTTTGCAATTGGACGCACTGCCGGTTGGGTTGCGCAGTGGAAGGAGATGATAGAAGATCCTAAGCAAAAAATTGGGCGTCCTCGTCAGTTATATACTGGGCATCCACATAGAACATTTGTGCCGATTTCTAAGCGCAAGTAAACCTGATTCCAAGCTAAAAAGACATGCGCTTAGGGCAACCGAATTAAAAGTTTAAAATAAGTCTAATACCAAAATTCTCTACCCCACACCCTTATAACCTCAATTCGGGATTAGAAAGTGAGTTTTGATAGAAGGCTTGGATGGTTTAAGGCAATAAGAGATGAGGGTAGAAATGAGGTGTACAAAAGCATTTTGAATGGACCTATGTCTAGTCCATCCATCAAAACTCTGAAATTATCTTGGGAGCTGAGTAATCATAAAATATATAAACAGCGTCACCCGGGAAAGAGCTTTAGCGGTTGCGGCAATTGTCCAGCTTTTTTCTTACTTTTCTGGACGGCCGCGTCGCAAGTATGCTCCTCGCAGGGATGAAAATTAACGTACAAAATCCATAAGCTTTATGCCCAAAAATAGAGGGCGTGAGCTAAAGCGATCCAGTTCTTTTTCCTTACTTTTTCTGGATTGCTTCGTCGCTAAAGCTCCTCGCAAAGACGGGGCGC
>JAJTHY010000001.1 GCA_021298045.1 Candidatus Jidaibacter sp. | reverse complement strand
TTTATGAGCTCACCAAAAAATATCCATATTTTTCGTACCGCCCCGCGCTACACGCTTTTTTATGGGCGGCTCCGAAAAATATTTCTATTTTTTACCAATCTCTTCTACCTACCTCTTAGACACAATTTCTTACACGCTCCCAAAATATGCAAAAAACAAAAGAATAATTGTATACACTTTGGGCATGAAAGATAACAATATAGGTGTGATCTTTGATTTTTATTTTTCTTATCTACAGGCTACTTTAAGGTATCTGCAATCTCTTTTGGTATGTAGTTTTCATCATGTTTGGCAAGAAGCTCTTTGGCTTCAAAATAATTCGGGGTTTTTAAAACTCCAAGTGCAACAGTTCCCTGCTTTTCTTTAAACAAGTTTGGTAGTATACCGCTATAATGAATGGTAAGCTCATTTTGATTGTCTGTTATAATAAATTCTATTTCTGAATTATCATTTATCTTTTTAATTGAACCAATTTTAACGAGTCCACCAACCCTAATAATTTTGCTGCTAGGAGCAATGTTGCGTTCGATTAAATCTGTTGGGCTATAAAAAAATAAAATATTTTCATTGAAAGTTTTTAGTATAATTCCAGCTCCAATGGCAACGCTAGCCAAAATAAGAATTATCAAAACAAAACGTTTTTTCCAGGGTTTCATGGGGTTAGTTTGCAATATCTCTAGGCTTAATTAACCAATCTAATACATATGCTGTTAGGTATACAACTATACCTGCAAATACGATATCGCTTAAAAAATGTCCACCTTGTATTATTCTTACTAAGCCTAGGCTTAATCCTAATAATAGTGAAGTAATTGATAAAGCTATAGCGGCCCAACCGGTGTATAAAAATGCCAGGGCTATAAACATGTAACCAACAGAAGCGTGGCCAGAGGGGAATGAGCAGTTGGTTTTACATTGATTGGATACTGCCAAAGGACTTTGGAAATCAGCAGTTCCTCCAAACTGCTCTATTTGATGAGGTCTAGGCCTGCCAAAATTATCTTTGAAAACTGTATGCACTATTAATCCTGGTCCTAATAAACATACGAGAGTTACGTATATAACCTTTTTATAATGCTTGGGGTGAAAAGATTTTACCAACGAAAACTTCTTTGATATGGATATCAGCGCTCCCAGAACAAATGCCGCACAAATAAACTTTACTGAGTTGTATGCAAAAACAACTAACGCATTGTCACGCATATAGAAGCCTGCGCCTTGCTTATAAAAAGCACTGGAAACTTCCAAGTCTAATGCTGGGTCTAAATAGAAAATGGCAGCAAACGCTGCCATCAAAATAACGAGTATTATCTTATTGAGCATTTACCTTTGCCAACAAAGACTTAACGCCAGATACAGCGCTTAGAGCGATAGCAACAATGTATCCAAAGCATGGGTCCACTATACCGAAGAACGCATCATGCTCTGCATGAGAATGGTTGCCAGCAAGCAAACCAACTACACTTAGCGCAGCCACCACAATGGATAACGCGCCAGATTTACCTCTTAAAGAAACCATAGACACCACAATAAGAGCCAAAGGTAAAAAATGCAGTACTTCAAAAACACACATAAAATAGACCATAAATTTATTAATAAGCAGATTCGATAATTACATCAATTATCCTCATTATGCAACTATATTTTGCACTAAAGTACAATAGAAATATTAGGCGTATACTCCGTTAATTTGAAAAATTGGAGCGTCGCACCAATCTCTTCTGCATCCGCATCTATTTCATATGCTTGATTTACTTATAGGTATACATTATATAATCTCTTTATAAAAATATGAGGCAAGCTTGAAAATGTCAGACAAATTAAATATGCAGCCAGTCCGTGGTGTACGTGACATATTCGGCCTGGAGATGGAATGCTATACAAAAATAGTTAAGTGCGCGCATGAGATTGCAGAGCTAAACAATTACTCAGAAATTATGCTTCCTATCTTTGAATTTAGCGAAATTTTTCACCGCACTTTAGGCGAGACGTCCGACGCTGTTAGCAAAGAAACATATACATTTTTAGATCGTGACAAAACTAGCATAACTCTGCGTCCTGAATTTACTTCTGGTGTGGTGCGCTCTATTATATCCAATGGCCTAACACAAAGCCTACCAATCAAATACTTTTCTCAGGGCCCGGTTTTTAGGCATGAGCGGCCGCAAAAAGCTAGGTACCGTCAGTTTAATCAATTAAATTTTGAGAGCATTGGTGTAGCGGAAGAGTATGCGGATATTGAGATTATCGCGCTCGCTTATAATTTGCTCACACAATTGGGTTTAAAAGATGTTGTGCAGTTAGAGTTATCTTCAATAGGTGATTTGGAGAGTAGAAACAATTATAAGCAACAGCTCGTAAACTATTTATCTAAATATGAGTCGGAGCTCTCAGAGGACAGTAAAGTGCGCTTACATAAAAATCCTTTGCGCATTCTGGATTCCAAGGATGAAAACGATAGAAAAATTTTGACTTCTGCCCCAGAAATATACAGCTCCTTTACCAAACATGCAGCTGATAGATTTGAGTCGGTAAAAAACGGATTAAATAACCTCGGCATAAGCTTTACTATAAATCCTAAACTAGTTAGGGGCTTGGATTATTACGCGCACACAGTATTCGAATTCACAACTACCAAGTTGGGTGCTGCGGGCACCGTGCTGGCTGGTGGTAGATATGATGGTTTGTTTGAAATGATGGGTGGGCCTCAAGTGCCTGCAATTGGTTTTGGATCTGGAATAGACCGCTTGTGTGCGCTTTTAATGGATGATTTTGAACCGGCTAAGAGGAAGCTTATTTTCTTAGTGCCAATTGGTGAGAAAGCTTTGTATAAATCTCCAGAGATTGCAGTAAAACTGCGCAGTCTGGGCTTGCGCACAGATTATGTGTACCATCAAAACCCAGGCAAGCAGATGCAAAAAGCTAATAAATTAGGTGCCACTCATACCCTTATTTTTGGTGATGATGAATTATCCACGGATAAGTTTAAGCTCAAAAATATGGCGAGTGGGGCCGAAGAAGTTATAACTTTAGAACATATTATCGACCATGTCTAAAAAACCTTTTATTATTGCTGTAGATGGCACAAGTGGCTCTGGCAAGGGCACCCTTTCTGCTAGGCTTGCTAAACATTATGAATTTGCAATGCTTGATACCGGAAAAATCTACCGGCTGGTGGCATCGGAAGTTTTGAAAACAGGCGTTGATATCTCGGATATTCCAGGGATTTTAAGTTTAGCTAATAGCCTAGATTTTTCTTTAGCTCCATCTTGCAATTTACATACGCAAGAAATAAGCAAATGTGCCTCGCAAATCGCCGTTTATCCAGAGCTAAGATCTCGCTTAAATCAGATGCAGCGAGACTTCCCTAACAATTATAAAGGTGCGGTAGTAGACGGTAGAGATATAGGCACGGTGATATTTCCCGATGCTCAAATAAAATTTTTTATAACGGCTTCCATTGAAATATGTGCTGAGCGTAGATTTAAACAGTTGCAAAACGAAGGAAATTTATTATCATATGCAGATGTACTGAGAGACCTAAGAGAAAGGGATACTCGTGACGCTGAAAGAAAAGTGGCCCCAAGCCATGCTGCATCTGATGCTATTGTAATCGATACCAGCTATTTGGATGCCAATTCGGTTTTAGAACTCGCCATATCCTTATCTCAAAAGCATGTTAATGATTATAGCAAATCCGCTTAATTACCTCAAAACGTATTTATATTAACCCTTAGAAAACTAGGTATCTAGATGAACTCTACACAATCAGCAGCGAGCTTTGAAAATTTCGCTGAACTATTTGAACAATCTATTAAAGAAGAAAAACGCGAAGGCACGGTTGTAAAAGGCAGAATTATCAGAATAACTGATTCTGACGTTATTATTGATGTTGGCCTAAAAAGCGAAGGCAGAATTTCTACTAAAGAATTTGTGGATTCAGAAGGCGCAACGCCAATTTCTGTCGGCGATTCAGTTGATGTATTTATTGAAAGATTAGAAGACCGCGATGGCAACACACAAATCAGCCGCGAAAAAGCTCTTAAAGAAGAAGCATGGTATAAATTTGAAGACCTTCACCGTCAAAATGCAGTGGTCGAAGGAAAAATTATCGGAAGAGTAAAAGGTGGCTTTGCTGTTGATATCGGTCGCATTATTGCTTTCTTACCTGGTAGCCAAGTGGATATCAGGCCAATTAAAGATATAGCTCCACTAATTGAACTTATGCAGCCATTTAAGATCCTTAAAATGGATAGGCATCAAGGTAACGTTGTAGTTTCAAGACGTGCGATCCTTGAAGAGTCTCGCGCAGAAGCAAGGGAAGCTTTACTTTCTAACATTTCTGATGGCTCTATTTTAGAAGGTTCTGTTAAAAACATCACTGACTACGGCGCATTTATTGACCTTGGATCAATCGATGGCTTGCTACACATTACTGATATTTCTTGGAATAAGATTTCGCACCCATCTGAAGTGTTATCTTTAGGCCAGCAAGTTAAAGTAATGGTGATAAAATACAACGAAGAAACCAAGCGTGTTTCTCTTGGCCTTAAACAGCTTGAGAAAAATCCTTGGGAAAACTTTGCTGATAAATATCAAACTGGCGTTAGGGTTCAAGGTACGGTTACCACTGTTACTGATTACGGTGCATTCGTTGAGATTGAGCAAGGTGTAGAAGGTTTGGTATACCATACAGAAATAAGCTGGAATGCCAAAAACGTTCACCCACGCAAGTTGTTGAAAACTGGCGATAAGGTGGAAGTAATGATACTTGAGCTTGATATTTCCAAGCACAAGATTAGCTTAAGCATTAAGCAGTGCAAAGAAAACCCTTGGGAGACTTTTGCTGATAGACATCCAATCAACTCTGAAGTTGAAGGGGTTGTTCAAAATATCGCTGACTTTGGTATGTTCGTAACTATTGGTGAAGAAAACTCTGACAATGCTGTTGAGGCATTAGTGCCTGCAATGGAACTTTCTTGGGAAGAGAAACCTGAAGACGAGCTTAAGAAGTACAAAAAAGGTGATGTTGTTAAAGGTATTATTCTTTCAATCGATGTTGAAAGAGAGCGCATTACTGTTGGTGTGAAGCAATTAACTAGAGATTCTTTCGCTGATTCTATCAAGAATTTCAATAAAGGTGACAATGTAACTTGCACAGTTGTTGGTGTTAAAAAAGATGGTATCGATGTTGAGATTTCGGAAGGAGTTAAAACTTTCATTAAGAAAGCAGAGCTTTCTAAACATAAGTCTGAACAAAGACCTGAGCGTTATGGTGTTGGTGATAAGCTTGATGCTAAGATTATTGCGCTTGAAGCATCTG
>JAJTHY010000089.1 GCA_021298045.1 Candidatus Jidaibacter sp. | reverse complement strand
GATATGAAAATTTTTAATGCGGTCGCCCTGATAAACCTCAAAAAAATAAAAGAGGGTCTAGACAAATGCATCAATTATTGATATATATCTTGCCTGACCTCATTTGTCTTGTGAGTGGGGACCTTAGTTCAGTTGGTTAGAACGCATCGCTCATAACGATGTTGTCGCAGGTTCAAGTCCTGCAGGTCCCACCATCTTCATTATTCTCAAATACCATTATGTAAAACATTAAGAGTTATAGCTAAGCCGTTATAAAATGGCTATAGTCAAGGTGATAAAGAAAAGATACGCAATCGAGGATGCAACTCTCAACCAGTTGAAGCAAGTGCTTTTTGGAGCCTTACATAAGCAATTGCTGCGGCGGCACGTCTTTGAATCATTGTAATCGCAGCATGGTTTAGTTCGCTCTGCGCAGTGGTGAGGTCGGTCATATCCGTAAGACCTTGATTAAAACGATCCATTGCCAGCTTTACCGTTTCTTTTCGAAATGTTAAAGCTTTTTCCTGTTCCGCAACTGCATTAACACCATTTAAATAATCGCTGAGAGCAGTTTGTGTTTCTTGCAATGCATTCAATATACCATTTTCATAATTTAGGCTAGCAGTAGTTGCCTTGGCATTGGCAGCATCTAATGCTCCATGTAAACGTCCAAAGTTTAGAATTGGTGCACTAATAGCGGCGCTGAGGCTCCATATTGGATTATCGGCTATTCTTAAATTATTAGATCCTTCTTGCACGCCAAAAAATGTTCCGACAGAAAAACTAGGCCATAAATCTGCTTCTGCTTTGGCGAGGTCACTTTGAGAGGCCAACATTTCTGCGCGAAGTGCGCGTACATCTGGACGATCTTTGATTGCTTTTACATTCACACTTATGGTCTGTTGTACAGCGGGTATGGTGAATGGATCATTTTTTAAGTCATCAAGCATCAAAAGATCTTCCTGCATAGCTAAAAGTCGAGCGATTTTAAAACGTGCGGTGTTCACAGCTGCGCGAGATATAGGAAGGCCAGTTGCGGTTTGAGCTTGTTCTGCCTGAGCCCTTGAAAGGGATGAAGCGTCTATTAACCCAGCCTTACCCCTAGCTTTTAAAAGTATGATCTGGTTATCTTGGGTAGCTATCAAATTCTCTGTTTCTCGAATGGTTTCTTGAGCTTGCCTCCATTCGATGATAGCACTCATAAGCTCAGTGAGCATGATATTTTTGATGTCATCAAGTGAAACAATCCGAGCTTCCAATCGTGCTTCCGCAGCGCTAACTTGGCTTTGTGTTTGGCCGAATATATCAATTTGCCATTTGGAGCCCAACCCAATTTTGCTAACAGAAGCATCTTTATTAACCCCAATTTGGTCATTCCCACGTGATGCTGAACCATTAAGATCAAAACTTGGAAACCAGTTAGATTCAGAAGTCTTAAGTATGCCTCTGGCTTCAGCAATCCTTGTCTGGGCAATCTGAATATCGAGATTTTGATTAAGCAAAGAATCAGCCATAAGATCCATAATAGGGTCGTTAAATGCTTCCCACCAGCGATTAAAAGATCTCTTTGGAAGCTCTGCTTCTGCTTCATGGATAGCTTCTTTTTCAACTAAGAATGATTGTAAAGGAGCGCAACTTGAAAGCATAATTGGTAGTGAGATGGCAACAAAGAATTTCTTCATGATCTACTCCACCTTAGCTACTTCTTCAATATAAACATCCATTTGTTGCCCAACAAATAAACGATCCTCAATTTTTGGTAATTTATAAATAATTCTTAACACTCTGGTGTCGACGCGCTGCCCAGCTGTTGCCAAATTTTGTTTAGGCTTAACATAAGGCTCAAACCTAACAAAAGTAAGAGGATATGATTTATCTGGTTTTCCACGCGCCATAGCTTTTGCGGGATTTGAGGGTTGTACTTTTGTTGCGTTTTCTTCATCAATCTCTACGCGTACATGTACAGATTCCATGTCTCCCATAATTATTAATGGATTAGATAAAGTGCCAATACTAGCATACTCGCCCGGGCGAATATTGCTTTCCAGTATAGTGCCTGCTATAGGGGCATTAACAACCATGCGCTCTTTAGTTGTTCTCGCTTGCTTTAGCTGCGCCTGGATTTCTTGAATCTTTGCAGACGCAATTTGCTTAGCATATTTTCGCTTGTTGAAGTCATCTTTGGCTATAGCTCTCTTATCTTCAACCCCATTTATAATTGCAAACTGGGTAGAAGCATCTGCCAATTGAGCTTCTGCAATAATTAGCGAAGATTCTAAAATGGAGATTTGAGCATCGATATCACGTTGATCAAGTGAAAATAAAGGGCTGCCTTTTTCAACTTTGTCACCAACCTGGACGTATACTTCCCTTACCACACCTGGTAATTCTGTCCCAATTGATATCACCTCGCTTTTGGGTTCTAGTATACCAATACCAGCAATTGCACTCTCGTAACTGGCCTTTGGAGGCATAACTAATGGCTGATGTTTTTCAGCTTCAGGACGAGACAAAACTGATGCAATAGCAAAGATGGCACATACAATTGCTATCAAAGGAAACTTCCAGTTCTTTTTAAATTTTTAAATATTTCTAGTGGAATCATGCGCTCTCCTTTTTCAAAAAATCTTCTCCGCTATAACTGCCGATAATTTTTCCATCACTCATTTCTAAGACGCGATCTGCAAAATGAAAAATTCGATTATCATGAGTTACAATTAACACTGTACGATCTTTTTGGCTGGCAATCTCTCTTAATATTTGCATCACAGCCTGCCCACTTTTTGCATCCAAAGCTGCAGTTGGTTCGTCGCACACAATTAGTTTTGGATTATGTACAAGTGCCCGTGCAATAGCTACACGCTGTTGCTGCCCTCCTGATAATTGAGATGGCATTTTTTCAGTATGACCTTTCATACCAATTTGCTCTAAAATCTTAGTAGCACGACTAACAGCTTCTGCTTCTGGAACACTAGCCGCAAGTAGTGGCATTGCAGCATTTTCAGATGCAGTAAGGGCAGGTAATAAATTATATTGTTGAAAAATAAAGCCAATATTTTTGCGACGGAAAAGCACATTTTGCGTATCGCTCATCTCGCTTAAAGGATAGTCACCTAACATAATGTGCCCATCAGTTGCAGACATAATGCCAGAAATAATTGAGATCAGTGTTGTCTTGCCGCATCCGGATGGCCCAACTAACATAGTTAACTCGCCTTCTTGAATTTCTGCAGAGATATCATGCAAAACACGGATGTACTCATCCCCAGCAGGAAAATCTTTATTAATGTTTTTTATAGAGATGGGAGCCATTTATATCACCCCCTAAATACCAATGCTGGATCAAGATTAAAAACCTTGCGCAAGCTAAAAATAATTGAGCATAATATAATAACAGCAATTAATCCTGCAGTACCTGCCATTACCTGCCAGTGCAGTACGAAGCCTTTTAAGGCGGGCGCATCTTTTGTCATGAAGAAAAATAGGGCTGTCAGTCCTATCCCAAGGCTGTAGCCAAGCACATAGACAACAGAAGCCTGTGTGAATACTATTTTGAAAAGCTGTTGGTTGGTAACACCTATTGCCTTCATAGCTGCAAATTGTTTAAGGTTTTCCACTACAAAAATATAAAAAGTTTGAGCAGTGATTGCAGCCCCTATAATAACGCCGAGTAAAATGGTAATACCGAAGTTAATGGGAATACCAGTGCGCTCTAAATAATAATTGATGCTACGCCAGGCAAACTCATGTTGCGTAAGTGCTTGCAAACCT
>JAJTHY010000018.1 GCA_021298045.1 Candidatus Jidaibacter sp. | reverse complement strand
TCCTTAACTTCCTGGATAATTTGATCAGCTCCTTTTGCTAGTAGTGATTTTGTGTTATCCCAATCACCCCTTTTCTTTGCAGCCACTAAGTCTGGACTTTCAAAACCATATAAATTAGTGAATATTCGATCTTTGGGATTTAACATATGCCAACCATTAGTTATTCATAATTTTATAGAATTTATACCACATATATATCCTTATACAACTCTTCTTCGCTTGGTTCAGAGCTGTTTTGCGCAAAAGCCACTGCTTCTTTAACTTGGTCAACAATTCGCTTTTCTATAGCTTCTAGATCTGGTTTTGTAGCTAGCTTAGAGCTGATTAAATGTTTCTCTATGGCATCTATTGGATCTCGCTCAGATTTGTATTTCTCAACCTCTTCCTTAGCTCGATATTTTGCTGGATCAGACATTGAATGCCCACGGTATCTATATGTTTCAACTTCAATTAGCAATGGACCTCTCCCGCTTTTTATTTGATCTACCGCCTCTTTAATTCCATGATAAACTGATTCAAAATTCATCCCATCAATTTTCTTGCCTTCAATCCCAAAAGAGATACCTCTTTTATACAACTCAACTTCGCCAGAAGATCTTTCAACCGATGTTCCCATTGCGTATTTATTATTCTCCACAATGTAAAGTACCGGCAGATTCCAAAGCTTTGCCATATTAAATGACTCATACACTTGCCCTTGATTAACTGCTCCATCACCAAAATAAGTAACACACACGTTATTTTGCTTTCTATATTTATATGCAAACGCGATACCAGTACCTATAGGAACTTGAGCAGCAACAATTCCATGTCCACCATAGAATCTCCTTTCCAAATCAAACATGTGCATAGATCCGCCTTTACCCTTAGAACATCCTGTTTGTTTGCCAAGCAATTCAGCCATAACAACTTTTGGATCGCTACCAATTGCAAGCATTTGACCATGATCACGATAACTTGTAATTACCGAGTCTTTTTCTTCTAGCGCTAATTGCACGCCCACTGCAACCGCTTCTTGCCCTATGTACAAATGGCAAAAACCACCAATTTGGCCCATGCCGTAAAGCTGCCCAGCTTTTTCTTCAAAACGCCTTATCAAGAGCATTTTCTCATACGCATCTAAAAGCAGTGTTTTGTTATTTAAAATTTCTTGTTTTGTTTGCACTTTAACCATAAATCAAACCTCATTCACCGCCACCAAGTTGGTGAACGTATATAACCAATTGTCTAATTGTGGAATCATCCAAACGATCCTTCCAACTTGGCATAACACCTTGCCTGCCATTATAAATAACATCCCTTACAGTTTCCTTATCTCCGCCATATAACCAAATAGGGGTGTTCAACCTTGGTGCACCAAATTCTCTTCCACCCTCACCATTTACACCATGACAAGAAGCACAGTGAGTCTGATACAGCTTATTAGCATCATCTGACCCCTTTTGCCCATTATGCAACCCTATGACAAAATCTACCAATATATCTATCTGTGTATTGGTGAGAATTCCATCCTTTCCAAATGCAGCCATCTGCGATTGTCTAGTTTCATCATCATTAGCACGAATCCCATGTTTAAGTGTGGTATAAATATCATCAGGCTTGCCACCCCAAAGCCACATACCAGCAGCTAAGTTAGGGTACCCAGGTTGCCCACCGCCACCTACTCCATGGCACACAGCACAGTTATTATTAAAAGCAGATTTCCCACCAGCTATAGCGAATTTCAATAGCTTAGGATCCTTTAATATTTCCTCAAAGCTGGCTTTATTAAAATCAGATAAGTAATTTTCTTGCAGCGCTTTGATTTCCGCCAAATCTTGTTCCACCTCCTTGTATTGAGACCAAGAAAGGAATCCATCATTCTGCTGAGATGGAAAAGATGGGTAGAGAATCCAATAAACTAAACTAAAAAATAACATAACATAAAAGATAATCCTTAGCCAAAATGGATCAGGATTATCATATTCTTTAATACCATCCCACTCATGCCCAGTAGTCTTTGGTTCACTACCTTTTGCAGAAGCACCTTTAGTTAATTTCTTGTTTTCTTGCACCATATATATCAATATCAACTATCAATTTTATCAAAAGTATCAGAAACATCTTTTAAATTTTGCTTCTTAGCACTATTTTTAATTGGGATCCTCCCATATGCATCGTATCTTTCTTTTGCTCCTGGCCTAAATAACCAGTAAATCATTAAGATACTAGCAAAAAACAATATCACCAACGTAATAATTTTTACTAAAGCCATTTACCAATCCCTACCACGATTAGTTTTCAAATCTACTTTATTACCCAAAGCTTGCATGTAGGCGACCAGCGCGTCCATCTCAGTTATTTCTTCTGATTTTGCATTAAATTTACGAATTACCGTCTTCGGGTATCTTTTTGAAAAGCTGGTTATGTCATCTTGCCCAGTAATCATACCAAGCTGAATCTTTATATCTTTTTGAAATTCTTCTATATCTTGGTCAGAATAAGGAACCCCCAAAAATCTTAAGACTTTCAACCTTTTTTGCATATCTGAAAGATCCAACTTAGCATCAGCTAAAAACTTATAATTTGGCATTATAGATTCTGGCACTAAAGATCTTGGAGCAATCAGATGTTGCACATGCCATTCATCTGAATATTTACCCCCTACCCTTGCCAAATCAGGACCTGTCCGCTTAGACCCCCATAAAAATGGATGGTCATACATGCTTTCCGCCGCTAATGAATAATGCCCATACCTCTCCACTTCATCACGCAATGCTCTAATTTGCTGGCTATGGCATCCATAACACCCCTCTCGCTTATAAATCTCCATTCCTGCTAGCTCAAGTGGAGTATGCGGCCTCATACCTTCCACTTTTTCTATTGCCACTTCTTTAATAAAAAGTGGAAAAATCTCAACAATAGCACCTATTGAGGAAACTATTACCATGAAAACCAATAGTAAAAATAAATTCTTTTCTAGTTTATGATGCTCACTAAACATTATAACCTCACCCTATCGCTACTTGCTCTTCAAGAGCTTGTGATTTTTTATTTTTAACATTAGGGGAGTATATGGTTTTATAAGAGTTATAAATCATGATACCCATTCCAACTAAAAAAAATGCACCTCCAACCGCTCTAATTGCATAAAGAGGTTTTAAGGAAGCAACTATCTCAACAAATGAGTATTTTAAAAACCCCATTTCATCATAGCTGCGCCACATGAGTCCCTGCATAATTCCAGCAGCCCACATTGAGGTTACATATAACACAATCCCTATGCACGCAAGCCATAAATGCCAATTGATTAGGCGCATCGAGTACATTTCGTCCTTATGCCATAATTTAGGAATCATGTAATATAATGCACCAAAGCTGATGAATGCTACCCAACCCAATGCCCCAGAATGAACATGACTGATTGTCCACTCTGTATAATGGCTAAGCGCATTAACAGATTTTATCGCCATAACCGGTCCTTCAAAAGTGGCCATTCCATAAAATGCCAATGCTATTACCATAAATCTTAGAACAGGATCTTCACGCAATTTATGCCAAGCACCAGAGAGTGTCATGATTCCGTTAACCATCCCACCCCAAGAAGGGATCCAAAGCATTAACGACATTGTCATGCCCAAAGTTTGAGTCCAGTCTGGCAGCGCTGTGTAGTGCAAGTGATGAGCACCAGCCCAAATATAAAGAAACACCAATCCCCAAAAGTGAAGAATAGATAACCGATATGAATACACAGGGCGGTTAGCGCGCTTTGGAATAAAATAATAAACTATTCCTAAAAATCCTGCAGTTAAGAAAAACCCAACAGCGTTATGACCATACCACCACTGAATCATTGCGGATTGCACTCCGGAAAACACATATACGCTAGTGGTCCATGAAATAGGGATAGATATATTGTTACCAACATATAACACAGCAACTACAACCAAAAAAGCAAGGTAAAACCAGTTTGCAACATAGATGTGTGGCTCTGTACGCCGCATGATAGTTTTCAAATACACAAGCAAGTAAGAAACCCAAACTACTACTAGCAAATAGTTAGAGAGCCATTGTCCTTCCGCATATTCACGGCTTTGGGTAATACCGTGGATATATCCATAAACTACTGTTACCAAAAATATCTGATATCCCCAAAAAATAGCTTTTAGAAACCAATCGCTACCAAACAACCTAACACCGCACGTTCTTTGCACAACATAAGCAGAAGTCGCAAATAAAACGTTTCCCCCAAAAGCAAAAATAACACCATTGGTATGCACAGGGCGCAATCTTCCAAAAGTAGACCAAGCAGTGTCAAAAGCGAATTCTGGGTATGTAAGCTGAATCGCTAGAATTAGCCCAACAAGCATACCGATAAAGCCCCAAAACAATGCGGCTAGAGTGTATAGTTTAACGATGCTATCGTTGTACCTTACGACTTTAGGAGAGTTCATTAAAATCCCATTACTTAATTAGCACGACAGAAGTTATCATAAAATAATAACAATTCCATAAAGAACTTCAAGGCCAACTATAAATTTTAATGATATTAAATAATATCAAGTCCTAAAGGTATATGCTTTTACCTTAATTATTTTTTGGTAATTGGTATAATTAAAACCTCAAATGCCAGGGCGACCGCATTAAAAATTTTCATATCGTATCTGAATTACGAATAAGGCGTCGTCAAAAAATGGTTAATTAGCATAATGAGTGTCATTGCAGGACCACTACCCTTTTTGTCATCCTCGCGTAGGCGGGGATCCAGGCT
>JAJTHY010000076.1 GCA_021298045.1 Candidatus Jidaibacter sp. | reverse complement strand
GCAGATTTAAATATTCCGTCAGATCATTGGAATTCCATTCCGATAATGTTTGCAATACATAGTCATGACATAAAACTTGTTCAACTTTTATTAGATAAAGGCGCTAATCCAAATATTCAAATCCAAGATTCCTTTGAATGCAATGAGGGTCGGATAGATGACGACGCTGACCACTTTGCATATGCATGCGAGCAGTGCGAACAGGGACATACCCCATTAAATTTTGCATTAGCCATGGACTGGGATGATGAAGAACTTATTTCATTAAGCGAGTTATTACTTTCCAAAGGAGCAGATCCCAATATTACTGACTATCATGAATTTAGTGCACTAGACTGCGCTCTATTAAGCCGCTATAAATTAAATTCCCCCAATCAAAATCGCTTAATAGAGTTACTACTTAAGAATGGGGCCAATCCTAATTTACAAAAATCAGAATATGGCTTTACACCAATGCATTACATGTGCGTAAATGACCTAGATTATTATGAGTTATTTGTTCAATATGGCGCTGATATTAATTTAGAAGATGATAATGGCAGGACTCCTTTAGAAATTAGCTTGTTTGTTTGTCATTCGGAAAAATTAGAATCCATTCTTAAAGCGGGCGCTAACCCTAATCAGAGAGACTATAAGGACAGAACTATTTTGCACCGAGTAATAAAAAATAACGACCATAACGCTATGGAAATACTGTTAAAATATGGAGCAGATCCTTCTCTCTTGGGTGATACTAAGCGTAATGAAGAATTTAAATTAACTGAAATACCACCCTATTTTCTGGCAGCAAAATTCCCAGAGGCAAAATCTTGCACACAAATTCAGTTTCAAATAGAAAATGTTTGCAAGACAATTGGGTTATTTAATTGTCTAAGTAAAAATGGGTTTGTTAGCGATTCCTATCTACCTCAAAATGTAGTTTATTTAATTCAAACCTTCTGCTCTAATGTCTATATCGCTACATTCGCCGTAGTTGCTCAAGAGCTCAAAGCAGTGGGGACAAACATAGTTTCACTTAAAGAAAAAGCGAATACAGTATTTTTAAACTTGAAAGCCAAAGGAGAAGAGTTTAGTGAAGCTCCTGAATCGGCAATAGGAAGATAAAAAATATATAACATGCTGAAATATAAGGAAAGTCATTGCGAGTAGTCTATTGGCGACGCGGCATTCGCAGCAACGATCTTTATAGCTTTTTACTTTATATCACAAATCATTAGTGAAACTCACTATCTATTATTTTTGGGATTTAGTATCATGCCGAGCTCAGGTTATATTAGTTATCTAGCTGCTCTGCACCCAGAGATGAAGCCACTCTTAATGATATTTCTTGCGCCAATGTTTTGGCTAATAAATTAACTGTCTCCTCTTCGGAAACCAATGAGGAATATGGGGAGGCTGATACATAAAAGCTATCGGAAGCGATGACAAAATCCTCAATGATTTTTTTATCATTTAAATCTTTGACGATAAAGTTGGCCCTCATGTCAATTCTTTGGCGTGAACTAACTCGATTGCTTTGGGTATCAAAACTCAGAATACTTTTATGCAAAACAATTGCAATTTTATAATCGTACTTATCGTCAAATCCAGAGGGGTTAAATTGGCTTTTTAACTCTTTTCTCATTATGTATTCTAACTTTCCAACCTCAGCATTTGCCATAGTTATAGATGATATCTTTATAGGAAGCACAGAGTTGCGTTCTCCGTACATCGGCTTAAACCCGCAAGAGCTTAAAGCTGCTATAATAATAAGTACCCCTGAAATCCGTAATAATTTGCTGGCTTCGACCAGGGTATGCAATATAACAGAAATAGCTATCAATAGCTTCATTGTGAAGAGATCTATCAACCGCATATAATATGTCATCCCGCACTTGATGCGGGATCTTAAGATACGATTCCTGCATTCGCAGGAATGACCCAAAAATCTAAACTGCAACATCGCTAAAAATGCTCCTCGCAGTGACTGAAAGAATTTAATCATGCGACTGCTCCATGAGATTGCTAACAAAGTGGTAAACGCCTATTCTTCTATGCTTTCTTAATCTCTCGGCACGCAATATCGAAAGCAACTTTTTAAAGCTGCGATTAAGATCTTTATTCACTATTATATAATCGTATTCCTGCCAGTGCTGCAGTTCAGAGTTAGCCTTACTCATTCTAAGTTCGATGGTTTCGCTGGCATCTTGAGCCCTTTTCACCAAGCGCTCTTTGAGAGTAGCTTTTGAAGGAGGGAGTATGAAGACACTCACTACATCTCCTCTGGCATTGTCGGTTAATGATCTGTTACCCTGCCAATCAATATCGAAGATTACATCTTCCCCTTTTGATAAATGCTCTTCCACAAGAGATTTCGGCGTTCCGTAAAAATTTCCAAACACTTCCGCGTATTCCAGAAATTCTGAGTTATCAATCATTTTTTGGAAGGTTTCTTTGTTGGTGAAATGATAATCCACTCCATCAACTTCGCCATCTCTAGGCGCGCGCGTTGTGTAAGATATAGAAGAATGTATGTGCTTGTCATTCTGCAACAATAGTTTTGCCAAGGTGGTTTTTCCTGCACCCGAAGGGGATGACAAAACAAACATTAATCCTCTTCTATCTATTTTGCGTACCATATTAAAAAACAGTAATAAAAATTACACTTCAGTTCTATTAGTAAAATTCCAAATTTTTTCTATCTCGTAATTTTCTCTAATTTCTGGTCGGAACAAATGCACCACAACATCATGAGCATCTACCAACACCCAGTCGCCAACTTCTAGCCCTTCAATGCCAATGTGCTCCATTCCCTTGGATTTTAACTCATCTGCTATGTTATTTGCAACAGAGCAAATATGCTTAGATGATCTTCCAGAAGCTACCACTACATAATATGCAAAATCTGCCTTATTTTCCAAATCAATTATTAAAATATCTTCAGATTTGTTTTCTTCCAGTAGCTCAACAATTCTGTTCAGCATTTGTTTAGCATTTTCTTTTTGTGTTGCGCTATCGTTTTGATTAATCATTTTGTTCATTTCTAATTTGCGTTGATGATTTAGAATTCTTTCTTAACTTTACAAAATACCACTTGCGCTGGGAGAGTGCGGCTTTATGTATTGGTCCAATTCGACCACCGCCAAAACACGCCTTCATTTTGCTAGATATGAGATGCTTATGATGCTCCTCTCTATCAAAAATTATTACTGGCATGTTGTGTAATATTTCCTTCCATTTATACCAACGCGGAAGTTGCCTCATATTGTCCGCGCCTATTATATAACAAAAATCTACATTTTTATACATTAACTTTAACCTTTTAAGCAAACTGATAGTGTAGTTGTTGTTAAGGTGCGCTTCATAGTCTGTTACTAAAATCTTTGGATGCTTAGCTATTGCCTTGGCGCCGATTAATCTTGCGTCCAAGGTATCAGCCAATCCCTTGCTCTTTAACGGATTTTGCGGGGTAACAAACCAGATGACCAAATCCAAGCCAAATCTTTTTATGGCCTCAATACTTATATATCTATGCCCTTCATGTGCAGGGTTGAAAGTACCTCCTAAAATACCGATCTTCATCCTTGAAGAGCTTGAAATTGGCAGCAATTGATATTTATTGGATCTAATAGCCATTAGCTTATTCTGCTAAAGCCTTCGCGCAAATAAGCGTAGCCCGTTAAAAGAGTAAGTACAGAAGCTATCCAAATCAAAACTTCTCCCACATAATAAAGCTCTATGCTGTTTGTCGCTTCTGTGCCTAATATTAATATCAAAATAGCGATGAATTGAATAGTTGTTTTAAGCTTAGCCAAGCTACTGACTGGGATGCTTACTTTGAATTCTGATAAATATTCTCGCAAGCCAGACACGGTAATTTCTCTACATACAATTAAAATAGCTGGTATAACTGGGCAACGGTCATAATAGACAAGGGTTATCAATGTTGAAGCAACTAATAATTTATCTGCAATCGGATCCAGAATCCTACCAAAACTGCTTTGCACGCCCATACTGCGGGCTAAAGCTCCGTCGAAGTAATCGGTAATAATCGCAAATCCAAACAGTATTGCTGCAGCCCAATAACCTAAATACGTAGAGCTTGCTATAGCAAGAAGAACTAAGGGTATTAAGCCAATTCGTATAAGGGTTAGAATATTTGGTAACTCTTTCATAGCAATTTACTTTTTTGAGTCATTCTAGTTATAAGAGATATTATGTAAATAATTAAATATCTTTTCTGCAGTAAGCCTACTTATACCTTCTACTCTGCTTAAATCTGCAGCAGAAGCTTCCATGATGGACTCAAATGAACCAAAATGCTTTAATAATGTAATCTTCCGTTTTCTTCCAATGCCAGGGACTACATCCAAACTAGATTTTCTAAGTTCTTTTGATCGTTTGTCCCTATGGGATTTTATAGCATATCGATGCACTTCATCACGCAGGATTTGTAAAAATTTAAGAGTAGGGTCACGCAAGTCTAATTGGAATGATCTGCCATCTTTTGTATGAAAAAATTCTCGGCCGGCATTCCGATCTGGTCCCTTAGATATGCATACTAAATTGAGCTCGGTATGGCCAAGTTTCTCAAGTACCTCAAGCGCTACGCTCAAATGCCCCTTGCCGCCATCTATTAACATTAAATCTGGATAGTTATCATCATTTAATCTTTTTAGCCTACGCGTTAAAACCTCTCGCAGCATTTCATAGTCATCTGGTTCTTGAGTTGATTGAATGGTGAATTTGCGGTACTGGTTTTTGTCAAAGCCATTTTCCGTATACACAACCATGCAGCCAACCGCATTCGTGCCAGATATATGGCTGTTGTCATAAACTTCAACCCGCTTTATAGGTCGTGATATTGAAAAAAGTTTTGCAACATGGATTAACGATTCAGTATGCTTAATCCGCTCCTTAAGGAATTTATCTAAGGATGCAGATGCATTGCCAATTCCAAACTCAACCAAGTCTTTCAAATGTTGTTTAGTTGGGTTTGCGATTATTTTAATTTTTTCTCCAGATTTTTGGGTTAGCAATTCTTCCAAAGATTTAGCAGCTTCACATGGATGGCTTACAACTACTAACTTAGGAGGCGCATTGGTTTGATAAAATTGCCCTAAAAATAATTCTAGAATCTCATTCTCGGTAAACTCTGTAGCATTATCATTGTAGTAAGATTTATTGCCATAATTTTTGCCACCTCTAATAAAGTAAATTTGGATGCAAGCAACATCACGTTTTTTAGCAACCACAACTAAATCTACGTCACTACTTTGCAAATCCGCAAAATTATTTTTTGCCTGTATAGAATTTAAAATCTTGATCCTATCTCGAACCTGCGCTGCTTTTTCATAGTCGAGTTCATTACTTGCCGTGTCCATAATTTCTTGTAAGCGCTTGTGTACTAAATTACTTTTGCCATTTAGAAAATCCTTAGCAAGGCTAACTAATTTTGCATAATCTTGCGTGTCTATTTTTTTAACGCATGGGGCGCTGCAACGCTTGATTTCATATTCTAAACATGGGCGGGTACGGCTAGCAAAGTATGCATCACTACAAGGACGAATTTGAAAAATTTTCTGCAATTCCACCATGGCAATTTTTACCTGAGAAGCAGAAGCGAATGGCCCAAAGTATGCCCCCTTGGCAGCCTTGTTGCCGCGATATTTAGTGATGCGAGGGAATTCATGCGACTCCTCAAATAAGATGTAAGGGAAAGATTTATCATCTCTAAGGCAGATATTATATGGGGGCTTTACATTTTTAATTAGGTTAGCTTCAAGTAAAAGGGCTTCCGCCTCTGAATTGGTGATGATATATTCTATCTTTCTAATTTGCGCTATCATCCTTTTAAGTCGATTAGATAGTTTGCCATAATTGGCATAAGATGAAACCCTCTTTGGTAGCAATTTGGCTTTTCCTATGTAAAGAATTTTATCGGCTGCATCTATCATTTTATACACGCCTGGTGAATTCGGCATGCTTCCCGATACGTGTCTAATAATCTCAACTCCATGCTGTATGTTAAATTGCTTCATAAAATAGTAATTACTTTTGCCTTGTTTCAGTAATATACTAACTATTGATGGAATGATAAAGGTAAGTTTATGTCCGAAAACATGGCACTTGAGCAATTCAGAATAAATATGATGCAAGGCGGTGGCGGTGGCGGAATGGAAACAGGCGGCGCTAGCGGATCTTCGTTTATGGAATTCAATGGCTTTTTAAGTGAGCTTAGGCCCCCTTCACCAGAAAACATGCAGCGCAAAATCCAAGCAGCGTTTAAATCTATAGTGAGCCTACTAGAAGCCACAAAAGGCTCAGCTTCTCAGTTGACCCTTTCTTCACTAGGACTTTTCGGCCCGCAAATGCAGTTACCCCATGGCTTCATCGCCTCTAGCGCAAAAGTTCCTGCAGGGCTAATTTCTCCTGGCAAAGGTGGTCATTAATAATCACATCTTGGTTGCATACATGGAATCAAAGATACCCATCACTTAGCTTTGATAAATAAGATATTTAAAAAATAGCGTAAAGTATTGCTCGAAATCTCAAAAAACTTAAAGAGATTCCCCTAGTATAGAGAAAGCTTTAGAAGTAAAATGCACTTAATTATTTTTATTATGAGTAATGCTGTGCAAGGAAAAACCAAGGCGAGTGAGATTTTTTCAATTCTTGAATCTTCGGCTCCAACTGGAGGTAAGAAATTTCTTACGGAAATACGAGATAATCCCGAGCTGCTAAAGCAATGCGATGAAAATAAAAATACGCTTTTGCATAAGGTGATAGTTAAAGACAACGCATTAGAGTTGTTGACAAAGATAGAGGGTGAGAAGCAGAGATCGTCCGCCAAAGATCTACCTCGCTTATTAGAGTATGAAATTATTAAAGGCAATATTGATGCTAAAAATAATATGGGTAATACTGCATTGTATTTAGCCGTAGTTCGGTGTTCATATAACATAGCGATATGTTTGATAGAAAATGGCGCTGATGTTAAAGTTATAAATAGAGATATCTTAACTCCCTTACATGGGTTGGTTAAGTGCTATTCAAATTTTAATAAAAATGCCAAAAAATGTGTTGAAGCTCTTATTAACAAAGGAGCTGAGATCAATGCCAGAGATAAAAATGGGCTTACGCCATTGCATCTTGCAATTAAAAGGCATGATACTCGTATTACTGAGTTTTTACTAGCAAAAGGTGCCGATCCTAATGTGCAGAATAATGAAGGCAATACACCACTTCATTATGCAACAAGGCTTTCTATATCAGAGGGGTGTGAAACAATGGTAGAGTTACTGCTTAAGTATGGAGCAGCCTGCACTATAAAAAATAATAATCACAAAATGCCATATGCGATTGCTGAAGAATTTTTTGAAAGCACAGATCCTACCAAAAAATCTCTTGGTAAAGTACTGTTACAACAATTTAACGAGCATGCTAGAAAAAAGATGTATAAGACAGTCTTAGCTTGTACAGCTCTTGTTGTCGGAGCTTTAACCATCTATTACAGAAAAGATATCACCCCAATCATAAAGGATTATTGCTCTATTATTGCTAAGGAAATTAAAAACCAATTAAATAAAATTGAAGCTCTTAACGGACTATTTAAATAATAAAAATCAATAATTACATACCCACGCATTTTGTATTATCTCGTTGATTTTTCCATCGATGATAATAGCAAGGTCAAACCGGAAATTTACCTCGCTATATTCTTCAGCAGTATTACCAATAAAATGTAGTGCAGCATTACAGCAGCGCTTTATCTGCCGCTCAGCTATAAATTCATGATGCTTGGGGCTTGTGCGAGCTTTCACCTCTATAAACACCACAGCTTCAGCATTTTTCACAATGATGTCAATTTCGCCATGCGGGGTTTTGTACCTATGCTTTATCAGCGCGTAACCCAACTTTTTATAATGCGATATGACAGCTTCCTCGGCCTGCATTCCATAGTTATAGCTGGAGGTCACGCCTTATATCTCTCTGCGCTGTGCACACAGTCTAATGCCCTGAGTGAAATTATTAAGTTGGTTAATTGATTTACACCTTTTACTTCAACGTCTAAAAGTAGCTCAAAAAAATCTAGTGATCTGCCAATAACCTTTATATTGGTGATATTTGTTAGATCTTGCGCAATCGCTCTTGTCACTTCGGCAAGACTACCAAATTCATTGGATACCGTAACTTTGATTCTGCCAACCTGTTGCTCGTCTCCTATGCCTTCCCAGGTTACGTCGATCCATTTTTCTGGAGTGTTGGTGAAGTTTTCTAACATTTCGCAATCTGCTGTGTGGATGGTTATCCCTTTGCCAGTATTTACAATTCCCACGATTCTATCCCCCGGGAGCGGGTGACAGCATCCAGCAAAATGGATGGCCATTCCTGGGATCAACCCCTTAATTGGTATAGATTGATTCTCCAACATTTCTGGCTTTTTGGTTTTGAATTTTAATAATGAAAGAGGATTAAGCGATCGCTTGTCAGAAACTTTGTTATCCGGATACAAAGCATTCACAACGTCCATGCGATTGATAACACCCTCCCCTACAGAAACAATAACCTCCTCGGTGGTATCGCACTTAAGCTGTGCTAGAACCTGGGTTAAATTTTCTTCCTTAAATTCATGGCCAGATTGTTGGCATGTCTTAATTAGTACAGCCTTGCCAAGATTGTAATATTCCTCTCGCTGCTTGGAACGGATGAATTTACGAATTTCAGCTCTAGCTTTCCCAGTTACCACAAACTTCTCCCAAGCTGGAGATGGCACCGGAGTTTTTGAACGCAAGATTTCCACCTGATCACCATTTTCAAGTTGGGATTTTAAAGGGACAATCCTACCATTTACCCTAGCCCCTATGCAGCTAAGCCCAATATTAGAATGAAGTGCAAAGGCGAAGTCTACCGGTGTTGCCCCTTTAGGTAGGGCAATAAGATCTCCTTTGGGCGTAAAGCAAAATACTTGGTCGTAGTACATTTCAAGCTTAGTGTTTTCCAAAAACTCTTGTGCGCTGGAGGCATTATCCAATATTTCAAGTAACTCTCTTATCCATCTAAATTGAGTGCCTTCTGTGGAGGAATCAACTTTTTGTTTATAAGTCCAATGTGCGGCCACGCCAAGCTCAGCAACTTTATGCATTTCATAAGTACGTATTTGTACTTCAATACATCTTTGTTCTGGCCCCATTACAAGTGTGTGAAGCGATTGGTAGCCATTAGCTTTAGGTGTACTTAT
>JAJTHY010000044.1 GCA_021298045.1 Candidatus Jidaibacter sp. | reverse complement strand
TTTCTCTCAAACAATCAGCTCAAACTGGCTATACTTAATCTGCCTATTCGCTGATTGTTCGAAACCTGCTTTTCTTCAACTTACACACTTATCTTGACACTCCCGTAAAAAAAATATGATAAATTTTTACTTACACACTTTATCTTACGCCCTCGTGGAACATTAAACTAGATTAGCCCACTGCGGGTGTGTTAAATTATTTTCCAGAAAGGGTATTATCAATTATTCGTGAGAGCTTAACATTAACTTTCCTCACCACAAGCGCGCATCCAGTAATTTTTATGGTAGCCTTACTTTGCGCCAGGCTATTACAAGCACTTTGCATACCACCTATCTCTAACGCCAGATTTTCCATATCGTATCTTAAGCCATGGGAGCTCACTTCTGCACTTGGAAATCCCATAACTGCCATATGATCCCACGCTTCCCCCACAAATTCAAGTTCTTCATTTTCATGACAGGAGATTATTTCCTCGCCGTTAATTATGTTTAGCTCATGAAATAATTTATGAAATTTTTTGAGCAGCCCTAAATTATACAAGGAATGATCGGCCCTCCCCGACAAAGCCCTGAAGATTTTTACACTTACCCCTTCCGCATTCTCGGCCATTCCCATTACTAATCTCAATCCCTTTTCTAAGTCAGTAGTGTTTTGGTCTGCATCATAAATTAATTTAACCCCCAAATCTGCAGCCCTTTTAAGAGCCTCCTTGCCTACGGAGTCAAAATCCCCGAGTAGATAATCTGGTATAATCCCCGCAGATAGAAGGTCGTAAATAGCTCCATCTAAACAAATAATGGTGCCAGCTTGCGCGTCCAAATATTTTAAATCTGCAACAGGCGAAGCTGCAACTATTTGATACGATAGCTGGGAATTATTTTTTTTCAAAATGCTCACTTATAGATGAAGGATGCGGCAAAATTTTCTCATACTTGGTGATTATAGGCAGCACTAACAAAAAGTGGGTGAAATACCAAAAAGTACATATCCTACCTACAGTTAAATATGGTTCCTCTGGAGGCTTACCACCTATGTAACCTAAGATTACAAAGGTAATGATGAATATAATAAAAAACACTTTAAACATAGGGCGATAATACCCACTCTTTGTGCGTGATCTATCAAGCCAAGGCAGCGCAAATAATATCATAATAGCCCCAAACATAGCCATTACACCGCCAAGCTTACTAGGTATAGACCTCAAGATCGCATAAAACGGCAAGAAGTACCATTCCGGAACAATATGTGCAGGCGTAACCATTGGGTTAGCTGGAATGTAATTGTCTGGATGCCCTAAGACGTTTGGCGCAAAAAACACAAAATAGAAGTACACTATGAAAAACACACCAAAGCCAAAAAAATCCTTGACCGTGTAATAGGGGTGGAAAGGAATTGTATCTTTTTTAGATTTAACCTCAACACCGCTAGGATTATTAGACCCATGAACATGTAGCGCCCAAACATGGATTATCACAACCCCTATAATAATGAATGGCAACAAGAAATGAAGTGCAAAAAATCTATTTAAAGTAGCATTGCCAACAGAAAAACCACCCCAAAGCCATACCACTATATCTTCCCCAAACAATGGTATTGCAGAAAACAGATTGGTGATAACTTTAGCACCCCAAAAACTCATTTGCCCCCAAGGCAACACATACCCCATAAATGCTGTAGCCATCATTGCAATGAATATAATGATCCCTATAAACCATAGCAACTCTCTAGGCTTTTTATATGACCCATAAAACAAGCCACGAGCAATGTGAATATACACAACTATAAAGAACATGGACGCACCAACGGCATGGAGATAGCGTAACAACCACCCGTAATTAACATCCCGCATTATTCTTTCCACGCTATCAAAAGCATAATCAACATGCGGGGTGTATTGCATAGCTAAGAACAAACCAGTAGCTATTTGTATCACAAGACACAGCCCAGCCAAAGAACCAAAATTCCATGCATAGTTTAAATTTTTTGGAGCCCTATATTCAGCCATATGCCTTACAGCAGAAAAAATAGGCAAACGCTCTTCAACCCATCCAATAACACCCTTGGCGCTAGCGCCTTTTTCAACAGCTCCTTCCATGGTCAACCAATTTTAATTTTTGTATCAGATATAAATTCATAATTCGGAATAGCAAGATTAAGAGGCGCTGGGCCTTTACGTATCCTGCCTGAAGAATCATAATGCGAGCCGTGGCATGGGCACAGCCAGCCATCATACTCCCCTTTATTTGCAACTGGAACACACCCTAAATGCGTACACACAGCAACACAAACAAGCCAATTTTCCTTACCTTTCTTAACTCTTTCTTCGTCTACTTGCGGATCTTTCAGCTCCGCTAAATTTACCGATTGAGCTTCTTGAATTTGCCTCGCACTTCTATGCGTTATGAAAACAGGTTGTCCACGCCACATGACCGTTACAGTCTCCCCCTCCTTAATATTCGCAAGGTCAACCTCAGTAGTGCCAACAGCAAGAACATCAGCACTGGGGGCCAAAGAGCCGATAAATGGTATGGTCGCGGTCACTGCTCCGGCACATGCAACACCAGTAGCTGTCATTACAACGAAGTCACGTCGGCTTTTGCCATCATCAGACAAAACTTCCTGTTCCTGCACATGAACGGGTAGATCTTTTTTTTCAGCCATAGAAAATGTATTATTTAGAACTACTCCAGATAATAAATGTTAGATTTAACCTGTCAAGGGTCGATAGAGATAATAAATATTTTTCGTTGTATATTAGTAGTTATATTATTAGTCTAATAAAATAGGGTAATTAATGGTTATAGCATGTCCTCTGAGAATAAGGTTAGCACCGACCCATTATTTGTTGGGCTCACCAGGCCCCCACTTCTATTTGGGGTGAGTTATACATATTTCGTGGTTAATGCTCTCATAAGCATGGTCGCATACATCGCCACATCTGAGTTCCAATTTTTGGCCATGGCTGTGCCAGTGCATCTAATAGGATTTTACATTTGCTCCAAAGAGCCACTGTTTATAGAATTATTTAAGGTAAAAGCCGAGAAATGCTCTCGTTGCAGAAATAGGTTTTACCATGGCGCCAATAGTTATGATCCGTTTTGAAAATGCGTAATTTACTGAATCACCTGAAATTGAAACTCTCCAGAAATCACGCCATTCGTGAAGAAATTGCTTCATCCGAATATCCAGCTAGTGGCTTTTTACCATATATGGGATACTGGAACGACTTCACTGTGATTAACAAAGACAACACATTAATGCAATTTGTTAAGGTCAGTGGGTTTTCTTTTGAAACTGCTGACGATGAAGATTTAGATATAAAGAAAGAATTACGCAACATGCTATTCAAGGGCTTAGCTGGAGCTAACGTTGGTTTATATTTTCATATTGTAAGACGCGAGCAACCAGCTTACCCAAGCGATTATGCCTCGGTTGATATGCCAGATGGTTTTGCGCTATATTTAGATAATAAATGGGTTGAGCGCCACAAAAACCGAAAATCTTATGTAAATGAACTTTATGTCTCCATCAGTAAAAAACCCGCTTCTTCCGGAGTTCTTTCTGGCGTTGAAGATATAGTGAAAAAAGTGGTTCAAGGCACAGACAAAGAAGCTTGGCAAGCAACCATGCAAGAAACCTTTGAAGAGCTGGAAGAAGCAACCGGAAGGATAATGAACTCCCTTAGAGCTTACTCCCCCGAACTCTTAGGAATTGTGGAAACCAAGGATGGTATTTTCTCAGAAATATCTGAGTTTTTAGGCTCAATAGTCAACTGTGGGGAACGCTCAAGATATAGAATCTCCAAACAACCAATTTCCAAGCAGCTTTGCAATAACAGGCTGTATTTTGGCCGCAAAGCTATGGAAATGAAAAAGCAGGATGGTTCCAGCAAATACGCGGGCATAATTAGCATTAAGGAATATGGCCCTAAAACTTGGGCAGGCATATTGGACTCTTTTTTGCAAATGCCGTTTGAATTTATTATTAGCCAGTCTTTTGAATTCATCGATCGGCAGGTGGCAATAGGCGCAATGCAATTGCAACAAAATAGAATGATTCAAGCTGGAGATAAGGCAATTTCGCAGATTGACGAAATTAATACCGCTTTAGACAAGGCGATGAGTGGCGAAATAGGATTTGGCAAACACCACTTAACCGTTATGTGCATGTGCCCTGATCCAAAAGAATTGGAGCAAGTGCTTTCAATTGCCTCGGTAGAATTAAGTAATAGCGGCTGCATCTCTGTAAGAGAAAAGGTTAATATGGAACCAGCTTTTTGGGGGCAACTCCCCGGAAATTTTGACTTTTTGGTACGGAAGGCCACTATTAATACCGCCAACCTCTCCGCCTTTAATTCCTTGCACAACTTCCCCGTTGGCAAAGAACGCAATAACCATTGGGGTGATGCCGTTACTGCACTGGATACTACCTCTGGTACTCCGTTTTATTTCAATTTCCATGTACGCGATGTTGGTCATACGGTAATTATCGGCCCAACCGGATCTGGTAAAACAGTGCTAATGAACTTCCTGTGCGCACAAGCTCAAAAATTCAAATGCCGCCTATTTTTCTTTGATAAAGATCGTGGTGCAGAAATCTTCATACGCGCCCTTGGTGGACAATATACTATTATTGATCCAGGCAAGAAATGCGGCTTCAACCCGCTGCAACTTCCCGATACTGGGGAAAACAGAGTCTTTTTATCCGATTGGTTAAAACTGCTAGTTACAACCAATAACGAACCTCTCAATTCGGACGATATCGCAATAATAAACACAGCAATCAATGGTAACTACAAGTTAGACCAGAAAGATCGCAAGCTCTCCAGCATCGCACCATTCTTTGGAATTGGGGGCCCTGGAACTTTAGCGGGCAGATTGGCAATGTGGTATGGCAATGGCTCGCACGCTAGTGTTTTTGATAATGATGAAGACGTCATTGATTTTAACAAATCCTCCGTATTTGGATTTGAAATGGCAGAATTACTCAGAGATCTATCAACTTTAGGCCCCGTTCTTTCCTATATATTCCATCGCATAAATATATCACTTGATGGCACCCCAACCATGATAGTACTGGATGAGGCGTGGGCGCTGATTGATAATCCGATATTTGCACCAAAAATCAAAGACTGGTTGAAAGTGCTTCGTAAGCTAAATACTTTTGTTGTGTTTGCAACTCAAAGCGTTGAAGATGCCAGTAAGAGTGCAATTAGTGACACCTTAATACAACAAACCGCAACACAGATCTTCCTGCCAAATTTAAAAGCAACTGAGGTTTATAGAACAACTTTTATGCTTAGTGAACGTGAGTTTCAATTGATAAAAAACACCGACCCTAGCAGCAGATATTTCTTGGTAAAACAAAGTAACGATTCGGTAATTGCGAGAGTCGATTTATCAGCTATGGTAGATGTGGTGAATGTGTTATCTGGTAGAGCTAGTACTGTGGGAATATTAGACGAAGTAAGGGCGCAGCACGGAGAAGATCCAAATATTTGGATACCTATATTTAATCAGAGAGTTAAGGAATTGTCGGAAGAATGAATATAATTTTTAAATTTGTCACAATATTTACCTTACTTGTTTGCAGCACGTTTGCCAATGCAGAAAACCCTCCTGCAGAATATGATTGGATGGAGCATAATTCATCATTGCTAAACTACGAAACTTATTACGCTAGCAGCAGGCGAATTGATGATTGCTTCAGCACTGGAAAAGTCATTTGGATTGGAACATCTGAGCTTGATCAAACTTATATGCCAGGCACCATAACAAAAAATAATGCACCTCCACCTGGAAGCCTTAAGGGCGCTGCGGTTGGTGGCTTCATTGGAAACGCCGCAATTGCAGCAGGTGCTGGTATAGCAGCGGGGGGCATAGCAGCACTAGCTGTAGCGGGCATAGAAGTTTTAGTGATGATGGATGTTTGCACCAATACTTATGTAGTTGCACCTCATGAGTACTTTAATAGGGAAGCTGGCAAAGAGTGTGAATTAAAAAATGGGATCGCTAAATATAAAGATCAAACTGCATTAACCGCAAATGATGTACCTTTCTTCTATCATTGCGATCCAATGTATGATGCTATAGATGGCTCTAGGTTAGACATTAACAAGGACTCTGATGCAGGATTTATTGGCAGAACTTATGGTTATATGGGAGCTGCCTCCCAGTATTGTACTGGGGAAGCCAAAAAGTATGGAGATCTAGCGCAAAGCAAAGGGCTAGTTGGCAAAATTATTGTAGAGTCTGCCCCTTGGATTGAAAGAGCGTTTCAATATCATGATTGTACAAGCAGATCAGGGCGCCATACCAGGGAGTTTGGCCCACGTTCTTCTACAGCCTATGTTTATCCTGCATTTTTAACCTCATACTACAAAATGTTTGAGGATACCGGCAAAATAAAGATGTGTGTAGCATCTACTTACACCATCTTACCAATTCGCGCTGCTTGCGGCACTATAGCACCTCCGGGGGATGAAAATGCGATCGATCCATTCTTAAAGGCTTATGTAGAAGATACCAGGTGCGCATATCTTATAAAGCCTAGGGAAGATCTGCATTCGCTCGGAAAAAACTTAGGGCCGGATGAAGATGGAAGATCGCGCAAGTCTGTACAATTATTTTTGCAAAGTGACTTTCACTTTACTAGCACGGTAGTTGGATGTTTAAAAGATATGGTGAATAAAATATTTATCAAAACGCCGTCAGGTTATAATACTTATAATCAAAAACCATTTTTTCAAATAGTTCAGGAGCGCCTGAAAGACATTGTACTTGCGGTGCTGGTTTTATCCGCTGCACTTTTCGGCATTAAAATTATGACTTCTCCAGAACCGCCAAAGCGAGCAGAGTGGATAATGATGATTGTAAAATTTGCTTTAGTGGTGTATTTCGCAGTGGGCAATGGGCTATACGAGGTTGATAAAAATGGCAAGGTAACTGGGTTATTCCCCCAACTTACCAATGTTACTGATGAGCTCGCTAATATGTTCCTAGAAGCTCAAAATGATAATGAGGGCTTAGGATTCTGCTCTTATAAATACAAAGGTAAAAATTTATTAGGAGAAAATTTATACGAAGGTAGCGGCGTAACACCAACTGTGGGTTACGGGGGCGCGATGTCAGGAGGAAATTCACATCAAGATGGAGGTGCGATGCAGGCTGCAGGCGGTGTGAAATTAACACTTTGGGACTTAGTAGACTGCAAACTTATAAACTACTTAAACCTTGGAACTTGTGATTACACAGCTTCTGGCCTTATTCTTTTATGGCTATTTGGGAAATTCTTTTGGGTTGGTGGATATGGCTTTCTAATTAGTGTGGCTTCGTTTGTATATTGCTTTATGATACTTTTGGTAATATTTAGGTTTGCGCATATTGCAATACTCGCCTTAATTACAGTAACGGTGCTTATTTTCCTTGCACCTGTTTTCATACCATTTGTTCTTTTTGAAGCTACCAAAGGGATATATCAAAAATGGTTTACTACCATAATAGGTTACCTAATATACCCTGCACTCTTATTTGCTTTTCTAGCAATTATGCTCGCCACCTTTGACACCATCTATTACGGTGACTTTAAAGTTAAGTCTGCGCCCGGGCAACCAGTTGACATAAACGCTGCCTGTGAGGGTGTGGACTCCATATACTGCTTTGCTATGAAAGACTTTGTAACCAAATCAGATGATGCTTGCGACATGGCTCCAGGCTCTTACAGCAATCAGCAAGCTATGTGGAATGAACGAGTCTCTTTGTGGTCTGGAGATGAGCCGATATTTAGCAAAAAATTCGCCAAGGAAATATTCATGCCTATCCTCAAACTTATGGTGTTTGCTATTATTTTCTACCTGTTTATGGGATCAATAACTCAAT
>JAJTHY010000130.1 GCA_021298045.1 Candidatus Jidaibacter sp. | reverse complement strand
TAAAATGGCTATGAAAAATACAACAAATCTCCACCTCTTAGTCATCCTCGCTATTGCTTGGGATCTTAAGATTCCGCAACAAGTGCGGAATGACAATTAAAGCAAAAACCGTGCCTTTTTTGTAGTTGAATTAGCTATATAAGCCCCTTGAACGGGAAGCGAGAGTGAAAGTCTTCAGTGTTGCAGCTCTCACTAGTAACCCGTTTGCTGCTATACTTATTGCAACTGCTGCAACAGCGCCTATATTACCAAAGAATGGAACTAAACTTATTGCTGCTACCAAGTTAACTAAAAAAATCTTGACCCGCATAATGTTATCTAATTTTGGTCGTTTCGCTAATATATAGAAATTATCTAAGACTAACCACCTGGCAAAAACAGCAAGTGCGCAGCTATATATAAAGAAAATATAAAACCCTTCAGATGCGAAACTTTGATCAGTTACAAGTAGCTGCATTGCAGGGAAATATAAAATATTGCAGCCAACAAAGGCTAAGCTAATTAAAATCATAAACCTATTTTGTTGTTTAGAATATGCTATATCCAATCCCTTTACTCCAGCTTGAATGGATTTAGCAATGCCTTTGGATGAATAATTTTTTAACACTACTATTAATTGATAAAAACCTTCACCCAACATAGCTGCAAATGAGTATATCCCAACATCCCTTTGGGAGACAAAAAGGCTTAAAGACAATAGATCTACCTTGGTGTTCAAGTCAATAATGAAGCCACTTAAAACCGCAAATTTCCCAAAAATAAAATGCTTTTGCATCCAGTATCGTACTTGTAGTAATGATAGCCTAGCATGCCTTGTATCAATAATTAGGCAAGATAAGTTAAAAAGAAATAGACATAGCTCTGAGAAGAGGAAGCTATATGTTAGTTGTACAGCACTTACTTGAAGCACCTTGCCTATAACAATACCCAAGAACAGTAATAACATCCTACATGCATTTGCAACCGCAAATTTGTAAAGCCGCCCTACACCATTAAAAGCTGATATAAGCACTTTGTTAAGCGCAGCTAAAATTAATACTGGAATAAGAAAAGTTGTATCCCCAGCAAAGGTAGAAGCAGTGAGAGGTCTAAAAACATTTTCTATAAACAAAAAAAATAATACGCTAACAATGACCGCAATAAATATAGTAATTACCAAGGCACCTACAATGATGTTGACACTCTTAATGCTGGCAGCAGTATGTGATAAGGTTGATTGGTGTATGCCAAAAGTCGTTAGTTGTGAGCCGATAAAATAAAGGGCAAGAAATTGATTAAATATTGCAACACCCTCAATACCAAAGCCATATAGTAGGAAAAAATTAAGTATGATCCCACTGGCACCAACTATTCCAAAAGACAGCAAACATGCCACGAGTTGTAGATTTTCTTTCTTATGCATAGTGGTTCTAAATTGACATAGTTTAGTATAGAATGTACTTTAAGCTAAAATTAAGTAATTGGGTAGTATCAAATGTGCGGGATATTTGGCATTGTAAATAATGCTGCTTTGCCAACAAATAAAACTCTAACTCTATTACGCTCTTTGTTCTCATATTCAGAATCAAGGGGCAAGGAAGCATCGGGGTTATGCATGCGTACAGCAGAAAAATTGAGCTATATGCGCTCTAGTATGTCAGCACATGAATTTTTGAAGAGCGATAAGTTTGCAGCCATGAATAAAGCATTTTTGGCTGCAGACAATCTTGCTGCTATTGGGCATACAAGGTTAGTAACCAATGGCGCCGCCCAAATTGATTTAAATAACCAACCAGTATGCCATTCAGGAACCATTTTGGTTCATAATGGCATAATATGTAATCATCTGGATATTTGGAAAAAACTTAATAGCAAACCTTCAGCTGATCTGGATTCTGAAGTGATCGCAGCCTATACCAACCAGCAAATAGAAGCTGGCAAAACCCCTAGCCAAGCTCTTAAGATGTTCTTTGAAGTTTGTGAAGGTACGGCATCAGTTGCTATGCTATTTGCTCAGTATAATGTTTTAGTTGTGGGCAGTAATAACTCTTCATTATATATTTGCCATGGATCAAATAATAGTTTTGTTTTCGCATCGGAAGGAACAATTCTGAAAAAATCAATTGCTGCTGCAGGCCTAAGCGATGTTTTTGATCCAGCCAAAATTAGAAGGTTAGATACGAAAGAAGTATTGGAGCTGCAATTACATCAACCGCAAATTGTAGAAATCCATAAATCAGAGCAAGAATGTAAAAGCGGCGATGAGTTAAAGCGTTGTACAAAATGCATACTACCAGAAACTTTCCCAGGCATTCAGTTTGACGCAAAAGGAGTATGCTCAGTTTGCCAAACTTATGAGCCCATAAAACTGAAAGGTTATGATAAGCTTAAAGCAGAGTGTGATAAACATCGAAGAACAGATGGCAAACCTGATTGTATTGTTGCTTTTAGTGGAGGGCGCGATAGTAGCTATGCAGTTCATTATATGAAAAATGTCATGGGTATGAATCCTATAACTTACACATATGATTGGGGCATGGTAACAGACCTTGCACGCCGCAATATTGCAAGAGTATGCGGTAAATTAGGATTAGAAAATGTATTAGTCTCTGCAGATATCAAGAAAAAACGCGGTTATATCAAAAGCAATCTTGAAGCATGGCTCGCTAAACCGGAGTTAGGAATGGTAACCCTACTGATGGCTGGTGACAAAGAATATTTTTACCATGTTAAACGGCTGCAAAAGGAATTTGGCATTGAATTAGTTATTTATGCTTCTAGCCAACTAGAACGCTCTAATTTCAAATCAGCCTTTTGCGGAGTCGAAGAATCTAACAAATGGTTTTTCAATGTTTCAAAAATGCAGAAATTTAAGATGTTAAAATATTTTGCAACACAATATCTACGGAACCCACGTTATATTAACAGTTCAATCTTTGATACTCTATTTGCCTTCTATTGTGCCTATGTGCAAAAACATACATTTATTTCTATCTTTGATTATATCCCATGGGATGAAAAAGAATTGATGAAAGTTTTGCAAGATGAATACAATTGGGAAGCTGAGCAGCACAGCGATGTTACTTGGCGCATAGGTGACGGGACAGCAGCCTTATATAATTACATCTACTACTCTATGGCAGGCTTTACAGAGAACGACACTTTCAGAAGCAATCAAATTAGAAATGGAATTATCACTCGGGAAAAGGCATTGAATTTAGCTAAAAATGACAATAAACCACGTTTTGAGTCTATCAAAACTTATGCCGCATTAATAGGTGTAGACTTTGATAAAATAATCCAGAGTCTCGCCAATTATAAAAAATTTTATTAATCACAGGGCCTTGTATCAATGCTGCACATAGGGAAATTAAGTTGGCTCATTAAATTTACTATACTTGTTACAATTATAACCTGCTACTCTGAAACTTTTGCTGAGCCATTCCAATGGGTTAAGGTGCCTTTTACACAGCTCCTTCCAACAGGCCAACCTGATAGCTTGGAACATAGTACCCCACACTTATGTAGTATAGTGAATTATGTTTATCAATACACAAAAGCATAATTGGCAAACAGATGCGACAGAACCATTTACTATATCATCTAGTCTTTTCTATAATTTTCTCTGCACCTGCTTCATTACTAGTTCTGGAGACCCATGATGTCATTTTTTCCATCCAGCCCTTAGGTTGCGGTGCTAAATTTGCGCCCAATGTTTTTTTGGCTAATTCAATCATATCATGCTCTGTTCCGTCTTGATCTTTCACCTTAGTGTAATTGTTAAAATTATGAACGTGCCCGTACATTTTTTGCACTTCCCTTGCAGACTCAAGATCCGTTAATATGTATAGTATAACATTATCATAACCGCTGCGTTCTGTGTTGCCAGCTTTAATAAAAGCTTCACGCTTTTCTAACATGGCTGCAAATACTTGGGCATTAAGCTCAGGGTTTTCGGCTGCTTTTAGTATATCTATCAATTTCCCACCAGGTTTCGTGGAGAAGTGTGCTTGGGCAACACGTGCTTCAACCATTGCTTTCAGCAGCGGCTTATTATTATTATCGATGCCAGTATGTG
>JAJTHY010000066.1 GCA_021298045.1 Candidatus Jidaibacter sp. | reverse complement strand
CAGCAATAACTCGACTATCTCAGCATGCCCATTTTTGCAAGCAACATACAGGGCGGTTTCGCCACCTCCATTAACCGCATTGACATCAATCCCTTCAACCTTCAGCAATAACTCAACTATCTCAGCATGCCCATTTTTGCAAGCCCAATACAGGGGGGTATTGCCATGGTTATCAGCCGCATTGACATCAATCCCTTCAACCTTCAGCAATAACTCAACTATCTCAGCTGTGCCGCTTCTGCAAGCACCATACAGGGCGGTTTCGCCATAATATTTATCAGCCGCATTGACGTCAATCCCTTCAACCTTCAGCAATAACTCAACTATCTCAGCTCTCCAACTTCTGCAAGCACCATACAGGGCGGTTTCACCATATTCATGAGCCGCATTGACATCAATCCCTTCAACCTTTAGCAATAACTTAACTATCTCAGCTCTGCCACTTATGCAAGCAACATACAGGGCGGTTTCGCCATATTCATCAGCCGCATTAATATCTACTTCACCTTCCCAAATGCGCTGCCAGAACCAAGGGTTAAGCAAGATCTTTATTTTTTCCACATCCCCTATTCTTATAGCGGAAAGTAGTTTTGCATTTAATTTCTTTTGGGACATAAATTACCTTAATATATAACATTTTTCGCGTCATTATAGCATAAAATCAAGTGATTAGCAATAAAATTAGTTTTGGATTAGTAGCATCACAAGAAAAAAGCCCATCTACCCAGGAAGGTAAACAGGCTTTAATTACATATTAATATAATGGGTAAGAATTAGAAGTCCATACCACCCATACCGCCGCCGCCATGCATATGAGGCGCTGAAGCACTGTTATTATCTTCTGGCTCTTCAGTGATAGCAGCTTCCGTAGTAACTAAAAGCGCAGCTACAGACGCAGCACTTTGAATTGCTGTTCTAACTATCTTGGTAGGGTCTATAATACCAGCTTTGAAAGCATCAACATATTCGTTGTTCTGCGCATCAAAAATGATATTTTCTTTCTTGCCTTCAATAAGCTTGGCAACAACTAGTGATGCGTCCCCGCCCGCATTTTCAACAATTTTTCGTACTGGAGCAGACAAGGCTTTCATCACAATGTTTATACCAGCTTGCTCATCTTCATTAGCACCTTTCAAACATTCAAGAGCACTGATAGCATAAAGTAAAGCGCATCCACCACCAATTACAACACCTTCTGCTATTGCAGCTTTAGTTGCATGATAAGCGTCTTCCACTCTATCTTTTTTCTCTTTGGCCTCTACTTCTGTAAAGCCGCCAACTTTCAGTACAGCAACTCCACCAGATAATTTAGCTAAACGCTCTTGAAGCTTCTCTTTGTCATAGTCAGAGCTAGATTCTTCAATCTCGTTCTTGATTTGCGCAATGCGAGATTTAATAGCTGTTTCCTCACCATTACCGCTGACAATAGTGGTTTCATCTTTAGTAATGATAACTTTACGAGCTTGCCCTAAACTTTCAACAGTGGTGTTTTCAAGCTTATGACCCAAATCTTCGCTGATTACTTGACCACCGGTCACAATCGCGATGTCTTCAAGAATAGCTTTTCTTCTATCACCAAAACCAGGAGCTTTAACTGCAACCACTTTAAGACCAGCTCTTAATCTGTTGACAATCAAAGTAGCCAGAGCTTCACCTTCAACATCTTCCGCAATAATAAGTAATGGATTGCCAGTTTGTACAACTGCCTCAAGCACCGGAAGAATTTGTTGTAAATTGCTGATTTTTTTCTCAACTAATAAGATGTATGGCTTTTCGTATTCAGCAACCATTTTCTCGGAATTAGTTACGAAATATGGAGATAACCATCCACGATCAAAATTCATGCCCTCAACAATTTCAGCTTCAAAACCATCGATTTTATTAGCTTCTTCAAAAGTTACAACTCCATCCTTGCCAACGCGCTCAAACGCCTCAGCTAGTTTGTTTCCAATTTCACTATCGCCGTTAGCAGAAACAGTTGCAACCTGGGCGATTTCAGCAGAAGTTTTTACAGATTTAGAGCGTTTTTTAATATCTTCAATCACGGCTTTTGCAGCGCTTTCAATACCACGACGCAAATCCATAGGGTTCATTCCAGCTGTTACAGCTTTTACGCCATCAATCGCCATTTGCCTGATTAGCACAGAGGTTGTAGTAGTGCCATCACCAGCATTATCATTAGCTTTGTTAGCTGCTTCCTTAAGCATTTGCGCGCCTAAGTTTTTATGTGCATCTTTAAAAACTATTTCTTTAGCGACAGTTACACCATCTTTGGTAACTTTTGGAGCACCAAAAGATTTAGCTATCACAACATTGCGACCTTTCGGGCCTAAAGTTGCTCCAACTGCATCAGCTGCTTCTATTACACCTGATAAAATCCTATTCCTAGCATCACTACCACTTAGTATTTGTTTTGATTTTCCCATTTTATACCTCTTTATTATAAATCTTTTTTATTATGCTGCGTCAACAATTGCGAGAACATCAGACTCTTTCATAATCAGATATTCAACGCCATCAATTTTAACTTCAGTGCCACCCCATTTTGCGAAAAGGACACGATCGCCTTTTTTAATTTCTAGAGGGTGCACCTTACCATTTTCATCACGAGCTCCACTGCCCACTGATACCACCTCTCCCTCCATAGGTTTTTCTTGAGCGGTATCTGGAATAATTAAGCCCGATTTGGTTTTTTGCTCTTGATCCAGTCT
>JAJTHY010000073.1 GCA_021298045.1 Candidatus Jidaibacter sp. | reverse complement strand
TACTCAGCATTTTCGGGTATGGGGGCAGATGATGTAGTGGAAAGATTTGCGAATGCGCAAACATCCAAGTTTAAAATGGAGCTTGCTGAGGTTGTGATTGATGCGCTTGAGCCGATCCAAAAAGAGTATCATAAGCTTATGGATGACCGTGAATATTTAGCAAGTATCGCTAACGTAGGAAGCACAAGGGCTAATGAACTAGCTAATAAAACTTTAGCTGAAGTAAAGAGCATAGTTGGGCTGTTTTCTGGGTTTTAGCCCTTGTTATCTCGAAGATTTTAGCCTTGCGGTGGTGCATACTCTGGGACGAAAGAGCCATAGGTACATAGGGTTTCTAAAACCTGCGGCGCGCAATATCGCATTGATAAAATTCATTTTTTCTAATATACTTGCAAAAAATGAAAACTATTTAGGTGAAAATGCTGGAAAAAACAGAATCTACAGAGTCAAAAATTTTGGAAGTACTCCACTTCATTAAAAACGAAGAAGAGAGTGAGTCAAATATTGCCAAGTTTAAAGAGCTGCTTTTGGGATTAGGGGGCATTGTTCATGAACTAAGAATGGGCTTCAAAAGAGCTAAATTTATGTCGCTTGTGGGTTTTTGCTTTTTGCAGCAAGAACTCAAGATGGAGTTGGTTGACTGCATTTTAGAAATTGCGCCAGATTTATTAGCAAGCGTAGAATCATTTAAAACCCTGGAATATACATATGATTTGGCAGACAGAGGGGAGAATGGGTACTCTTTACAAGCCATTTCTCCTTATGAATGTTGGCATCTCCATGTCGCTCCACTTGCTATAGCAGCTATGGGGGACGAAGGTTTATCCAAAATCAAACTAATTCTAGAACATGAGAAATACCTTGATGGCGTTCAAACCGATGCTGGCTATATAGCATTTGTTAGTTCTTACATACTAGTAATTAAAAAGCTTATTGGGCGCGAAGATGGCCATGCTATCTTAACAATCTTGGATGCTGAATCAGAAAGGCTTGCTCTATCCTTAGGCGAACAAGGTAATATAGGCTTACTTAAGAAATGTTTAAAGATGGCTCACTACGATTTGAAGGAGATAGACAGCGCAGAAGCTTGTAAAAAAATCTGTGATGAAGTTTCTGCGATTATCGACAATTTTGAAAGGGAATATAGATTTATAGCGAGCACTGCAGATGTTGTTCTGCGGGATGTGGGAATGTTCTATTCTTTGGCGGGACTTTGTTTTTCCGAAAAGTTTAAGCCGAAATTTCTTAATTGCATTCTTGATGTTGCCCCAAAGCTTTTAATGTCAGAAGGATGTACATTTAAGTACCCTTCTTTTATGAATTATGGTTCTCACCCCTGGGGGATATGGGAAAGGATTAGATTGATTGAAGATCCGGTTTGGTTTCGAGATGGGTACTACTATAGCCCAATTATTAACGCGGTACTAAGCAAAGATTTGCTCCAAGTAACTACTATTTTAGATCACCCTATAATTGCTGAAAGGGCAGCGACACATAGGTGGGAGGTTTTAGAATGGAAATTTAAGAATTACGTATGGTCATGCTCTTTTATTTGGAAGCAGACAGATACCTCTTGTGTAAAGATTTTAGACGCTTTTAAGTTTGCGGAAATGCTAAAAGAAGCTAGAAATTTAGGACTTGCGGGGGAAGAAAAGATTTTTGAGAATATGCAAAGGGTCTTTGATCAATTCATTGAAAGGGAGAAGGGTTATGCGGTTAAGGGCAGGATGGCTACAGAAATAATGCGTCCTTTAAAAGAAGCTTTTGATATGGGAATTATGATACGGAAGAACCCACGGACACAAGCTCTGCTTATTTTAAGTTTTAAGCATTCTGTGATACGAGCTTGTGAACCGGCAAGCACTGCTTTAACCAATACCTCTATTTCTAGAAAAGCCAATCAAACCGATGGTATTTTAAATTCAGATGCTGTTGTACCTATTGACGAAGCGAAACTGGCATCTCCGCTGCAATATATAGGTGGGGCACTGATGGTGGGCTTAAGTGGCTGTGCTGTTCTTAAGTACTTATCTAGAGGTGATAACGACATAAGCCTTCCTCATTAAGGCATTGTGAATACAGCGAAAATCTTGTAGAAAAACATTTATGAAACAAGGATATGCATTATACTGAAAAGATTATATGAACTTTTCGTAAATACATACCTAGTGAAATTCTTGCAATTGACTCATCTTATATCCAAACCTATTCTTACCTGGACAGATGCGCTTGGTCTGAAGAAATATAAAGAGAGAGGAAAGTTTTTATCGCTTAAAATTTTTTCAAGGCGAGATGCAAGTGTTCCGTTTAGAATGGGCTTTGGTATTATTTTGGTACTTGGTATTACTTGTTATTTGTGCATGTCGTGTGCGTGCCTTCATGCAACAGCTGCTGTGGATACAGCTAAACCCAGAGGTAAAAACATCCATAATAAAAAACAAACAAGCAAAAGCATTCCTTTAAATAAACCTGTGATTCAGAATATTACAAAGCAGGAAGTTTATAATTTTGGTGATGACCCTAATATTGCTGCAGCTATTAGCTTTGCCATGAAAGATGATTTGGCTAGCGCTGTTGCAGCTGCAGAGAGATCTGGCGATCCAGAATTTGCTAAAGCCGCAGTTGAAGTGTTGCGCATATACAACAATCCATCAAAAATTGCTTTAACCAAGCTAAAAGCTTTTTTAAAAACTCATAACTGGGTGCCGGAAGAAATATTCATACCTAAAATAGAGAGCTCAATCAACTACGCTACAAACCATGATGAGCTGGTGCAATGGTTTGATTATAAGCCTCCTAGAACTAATAGAGGAAAGTTTTTCCTTCTTAATGCCAACATACGACTCAGAAAAGCAGATATCTCTAAAGAAGAAATTCGCTCCAAGCTTCGAAGTTTATGGCGCTCTACAGAATTTGATTCTAGCACAGAGGAAAAGATTATTTCCGAATATAAAGATGTTTTTACAGTTGATGATTTATTGAAAAAGATAGATTTCCTGATTTGGAACAATAATCCTGCATTTGCTCAAAAATTAGCAACTTTTTTGCCAAGTAAGTATCGCCCCTTAGCTATTTCAAAACTGGAGGTGGCTAAGCACCCTGAGAGAGCCTATAAATATTGGGGAAGCAATGATGAGTTTATTAAATATATACACCTAAGAAATTTATCTAAAACCAAGGTAGATAAAAATTTTATTAAATCTTTAGAATCTATAAAACCTAAAGGCAATTACGAAAAATGGTGGAAACTTAAAAACATCGGGTTTCGCGAAGCTTTAAATAATAAAGATTTTCAAGCTGCTTATAATTTAACGCAGTATCATGGTTTAGAAACAGGTGCTGCATTTGCAGATGCTGAGTGGTATGGTGGATGGATAGCGTTAGAATTTTTGAAAAATCCTGATAAAGCTATAGCACATTTCTTACCTATGTATGAAAATACCAAACTGGCTAATTCAAAATCTAAGGCTGCATATTGGTTAGCGCGCGCTTACTTTGCGGCAAAAAATTTAGAAAAGGCAACATTTTGGTATAAAAAGGCTTCTATGTATACATCTACATTTTATGGCCAATTGTCTTTGGCAGAAAGCCGTGGGGGGGTCAGGTACAATTATTTTGATGGCAACCAAGAGCTCAACAAATCTTTAAGCACGCAGGCTGATAAAGATAAAACTAAGAAAATAGTCCTTCTTGCATATTATCTGTTTAAAGCTAATTATAAAATGCTTGCTTACAACATAATAGATCATATACCTAAATTGCATTTAGGCAGGGTAGATCTTGAAGCCGCAGCTTTTTTCTTTAATAAACGAGATTTGCGCCCTTTAGCAGTAGAGCTTGGGAAATCTTCAGCAAATAGGTCTTTCATTTTGATAAAGGAAGCATATCCCAGTAATGTAAAAATTACTAATACCATTTTGCCCAAGGCTTTATATTTGGCTGTGATAAGACAGGAAAGTAATTTTGACCCTTTAGCTTTCAGCTCTGCAGGTGCAAGAGGGTTAATGCAATTAATGCCTAAAACAGCTAGTGTATTAGCATCGAAGCTTGGCCTTCCCAAAAATGCTTATGCTTATGATCCGAATGCAAATATATTAAAGGGCTCAACGTATCTTGACCAACTTTATTCACAATATGGCAATATGATTTTAACAATTGCAGCATATAACGCTGGGCCTGGCAATGTGCAAAAATGGGTTAAATTGTTTGGTGATCCAAGAAAAATGTCGGTTATACAAAAAATTAATTGGATTGAAACTATTCCATTTTCTGAAACGAGAAACTATGTAAAAAAGGTCTTAGAAAATATGGTGATTTACGATATGATGCTGGTTCCTAGTCACAATACTAGATCTATTATCAAATTTTTGGAATTATGATTTATAAAAAAGATACCGTTTATGCGCTCTCAACTTTATTAGGGAAGTCTGGCGTAGCAATAATAAGAGTTTCTGGATCGGCTTATTTCGAGATAGCTAAGAAATATGATTTTGCTGATAAGCTAATACCAAACAAGCTATTTAGGCAAAATTTAATTTCTTTTAAGGACGGATCGCTAATAGACGAGTGCATGATTGTTTATTTTAAATCACCACATTCATTTACTGGGGAAGACATATTAGAGTTTCATACTCATGGAAGTGTAGCAGTTATAAAAAAGTTACTTTCTGAACTATCTACGTTTAAAAATGTGCGGCTTGCGGATCAGGGAGAATTTTCTAAGCGTGCCTTCTTGAATGGCAAGCTAGACTTGTCACAAGCCGAAGGGTTAGCCGCGCTTATTGAAGCTGAAACGGAAATGCAAAGACAGGTTGCATCTCGCCAAATGGCAGGAGAACAAAGCTCTTTGTATGAGAATTGGAGGCATATGTTGATAAAAATTTTAGCTAAACTTGAAGCATTAATAGATTTTCCGACAGAAGATATACCTGCAGATGTGCTTAACAATGCTGCTAATGAAATAGCAAATATTAGTAAATCCATATGCAAACATTTAAAGCAAAAAAATAGTGCAGAAATAATAAAAAGAGGTATTAGGGTATGCATAATAGGAGAGCCAAATGCTGGAAAATCTACATTGATTAATGCAATTGCTCGCAGGGATGTATCTATTACTTCTCAAATAGCTGGAACCACTAGAGATGTTATAGAGGTTAGAGTTGACATCGCCGGATTTCCATTCATCTTTTATGACACCGCCGGCATACGTGAAAGTGAAGATGCAATAGAAAAAGAAGGGGTAAAAAGAGCCTATAACGCTTTAGAAGATGCTGATTTATGTTTATTAGTAAGTGATTCGGTAACGTGTATACCAGAAAAATTACTAAATCATATAAGAATATTAAATAAAGATTATAAAATCGTCAGGAATAAAATAGACCTTGCTACAGATTTAATCAAAGATTCTGATGGAATAATAAATGTTAGTTTACTTGAAAATGATGAGGCGGCATTAGAATTAATCATTAGTTATTTAGAGGAATATGCAAGTAAAACGTTCACTCCCTCTTTGGAGCCATTGATAGCTTCTGAGCGACACAGGGTTCTTTTGATCGAATCCGTTACTTATTTAGATGCATTTAATATTGAATACCCCATTGATATATCTAGTGAATACGTAAGAATGGCGGCAAATTCGTTAGGGCAAATTATGGGGAAGATTGACGTTGAAGAAATTTTGGATACAATATTCTCGAGTTTTTGTATTGGCAAATGACACAGTGCCCATAGTTAAACTACCAAATTATGGGTAAGAATAGCCCCATTTCTTTGGTGTAAGCATATAAATAGCAGAAACAAATAAACTTTAAATTTACAAATGTTTCACGTGAAACATTTTGGTGGTAGATATGAAATTCGATGTAATAGTTATAGGCGGCGGGCATGCTGGCTGTGAAGCAGCTGCAGCTGCGGCGCGCATTGGTGCAAACACATGCTTAATTACATTTAGTAAAAATAATCTTGGAGAATTATCTTGCAACCCCTCAATTGGAGGAGTGGGCAAGGGAATCATTGTGAGAGAAGTTGACGCCATGGATGGATTGATGGGGAAAATAATCGACCAATCTGGAATTCATTTTAAGATATTAAATTCAAGTAAAGGTCCTGCTGTTTGGGGGCCTAGGGCACAAGCTGACAGAGTATTATATAAAAAAGCAATGCAAAAGGAGCTTTGTGATTATGAAAATTTATCGATTCTAGAAGGAGAGGTTTGCGATTTAATTATTGAAGATTTTACTGTATGTGGCGTGACTCTTAGTGACGGGGCATTTATTAAATGTGCTTCGGTAGTAATAACTACTGGAACATTTTTAGGCGGCATAATACATCGGGGAGAAACTATGACTCAAGCCGGCCGCATAGGTGAGAATGCTTCAATAAAATTAGCTGATACCATTCGTGGAATAGGTTTGAGGGTGGGCAGGCTAAAAACTGGTACTCCAGCTAGAATAAGGAAAGATTCGATTGATTGGGCTAATTTGGAGGAGCAACTTGGCGATAAACCACCCGTGCCTTTTTCATTTATGAATGATGCAATACATATTCCCCAAATAGAATGTCGCATAACATATACTACAGAGAAAACCCATGAAATTATAAGAAATAACCTTAGAAAATCACCAATGTATAGTGGACAAATTTCCTCAGCAGGGCCTAGATATTGCCCATCTATAGAAGATAAGGTTTGTAGATTTGCTGATAAAACAAGACATCAAGTATTTTTAGAACCAGAAGGTTTGGAAAGTGAATTGGTTTATCCCAATGGCATCTCCACCTCACTTCCTGAAGACGTACAGGATGCATTTATTCGCTCAATTCCTGGTCTTGAAAAATGTGTATTTGATAAGTTTGGATATGCTATAGAATATGATTTTGTAGATCCTAGAGAATTAAAATCCACTCTTGAAACTAAGAAGATATCTGGTTTATTTTTAGCTGGACAAATTAATGGGACTACTGGTTATGAGGAAGCAGCTGGACAGGGCTTGATTGCAGGCGCTAATGCAGCTCTTAAATTATCAAAAAATGAAATTGTTCTTTCTAGAGCTGATTCTTATATAGGAGTGATGATTAATGATTTGATTACTAACGGAACAAGCGAGCCATATAGAATGATGACTTCAAGAGCTGAATTTCGAATCCATTTGCGTTCTGACAATGCTGATATACGACTTACAGACAAGGCTTATAAAGTAGGGCTAGTAAGTAACGCGCGTGTAGAGAAGTTTAGAGATAAGCATGAAAAAATTAAAGCTTTAAAAGCTAAATTGGAGAGCAGAAAATTTTCCCCCCACCAACTCCAAAAATATGGAATAAGTATTTCTAATGATGGGGTAAAAAGGTCAGCCTATCAGGTGATGGGATTACCGAACATATGTGGAGATAGCTTGTCAATGTTATTTCCAGAGGAATTTGCCAATTCAGAAAAACTAGATCAAGTGACATCTTTTTTAAAAGCAGAGGCAATGTATCAGGTGTTTGAACATAAAATATCTCAAGATGCCAAACTCTTGCAAGAAGAGGAGCGCATGAAAATTCCAAAAGGTCTTGACTATATTATGGTGAGTGGAATCTCTAACGAGATAAAAACCAAATTAAAATTAATACAACCCTCTACCATAGCTGAAGCAAAACAAATACAAGGAATGACGCCCGCAGCGCTTATAGCAATAATAGTTTACCTAAGGAATAGAGTTGATAATAAAACATCTTCTAAAATTTAATTAGAAACAAAATAGTAGCTCATGGATAAATTTATAGAAAGATTGAAAATAGAAGACGTAAATGTTTCACGTGAAACATTTGAAAAGCTAAACATATACCTCGAGCTAATAAACAAGTGGAATAAGAGCATTAATCTCGTTTCCAGAAAAATACATGAAAATGACTTATTTGCTCATGTACGAGAATCTATAGTTTTGGCTGAAATATTAGGCAATACGGGGGCGTTTATAGATTTGGGAAGTGGGAATGGTCTGCCGGGCATTGTTTTGGGAATAATGGGGCTGAGCGGCACCTTAGTAGAAAGAAACTCCAAAAAATCTGTTTTTTTGAAAGAAGCGACACGTATTTTGAAAATTAACACCAAAGTTATAGGCTCTGACATCAGGGATTGTTACAGCATCTTAAAAGAAGGCAATCCCAAATTTATTGTAAGCAAGGCGGTAAGCAGTGCGCCTGAAGTAATAGACCTTTGCTATCCACTAATAAATAATACGACCGACGTCTTTTTGTTAAAGACTAGTGCCGCAGAAAAAGAGCTTGTGATGCTAAAAGAAAAATATATCTTTGAGTCAGTTATTATTGAAAACAAAAATCTAGATGATAATGTGATTTTAAAAGTTAGGCATATAAAATTAAAATGACTTATATAAAAATGCATAAGCATATTATTGCTATAGCTAATCAAAAGGGAGGAGTAGGTAAAACGACTACCTCTGTAAATTTAGCTACCGCTACAGCGGCCATAGGTAAAAAAACTTTAATTATAGATCTTGACCCCCAAGGAAATGCTTCAACCGGATTAGGAATTGATAATTACAGTAGAAAAATCGGGGCTTATGAAGTTATAATCGGGCAATCTAACGCTGCAGTTGCGATCCAGCACACCATAATCCCTAAGCTTGATATCATCCCAGCAAATGTCAATCTTGCTGCAGCAGAAATAGAATTGATTGATATGAGCAGCAGAGAGTTTTTATTAAAAAAAATCTTAAGTGATCTTGGTGAGTTTTATGAGGTAATTATAATAGATTGTCCGCCATCGCTTGGTTTGCTAACCATAAATGCATTAGTCGCTGCTACGGGCGTTATAATCCCATTGCAATGCGAATTTTTTGCATTGGAAGGATTAGTTCATTTAATGAATACTGTGAATTTAATCAAAAAGTCCTATAATCCATCTTTACAAATAGATGGTATAGTTTTGACTATGATGGATAAAAGGAATAGATTAAGCTTATTAGTTGAAGCAGATGTCAGAGAAACATTTAAAGACCTAGTGTTTAAAACTACAATTCCTCGCAACATAAGACTCTCAGAAGCTCCTTCACATGGCAAACCAGCACTGATATATGATAGTAAATGCCTTGGTTCAGTCTCCTATATGATGCTGGCTAGAGAGGTGTTAACTAAAAAAAATTTGTTAAATGATAATGAGAGGCAAAATGTTAAACGAGAAAAAAGTGTTGGGTAAGGGTTTGTCCGCATTGATTTTAGATAACCCTGTCAACATATTTGATACTGGCAATAAGGTTGCGCAGCATAAAATAGAAATAGATTTAAACCAAATAGAGCCAAATCCTTGGCAACCTAGGAAAGTTTTTTCTGAAGACGAGCTAATAGATTTAAAAAGCTCTATATTAGAGCATGGATTGATTCAACCGATTATTGTTAGACAGTATGAAGGGAAATATCAAATTGTAGCAGGTGAACGTAGATGGCAAGCATCTAAGCTAGCCGGTAAAAAATCTATCGTCGCAATAACAGTGGACTTCGATGATAAGCAAATGCTAGAGACCGCTCTTGTCGAAAATATTCAAAGACAAGATTTGAATCCAATTGAGGAAGCAAAAGCTTTTAGGGTTATGATGGATCAATATGGATACACACAGGAGCAAATTTCTAAGAAAATCGGGAAAAGCAGGAGTTTTATAGCTAATAGCGTAAGATTATTGACTCTTCCAGAAGATGTCCAAGATAAGCTGATGCGTGGCGAGATCTCTGCAAGCCATGCCAGGACTCTTGTAGGTAAAGAAAATGCTTCTGAAGTTGCCACAGAAATCATTGACAAGAGAATGAACGTGAGATCTGCAGAGGAAATTGGTAAGCAACGTAAGTTCCAAGGCGCTGGACCAGCACTGGGGCATCATAACGACTCCGATCTTGCAGAAATTGAAAGAGCTCTATCGGAAGCTTTGCAAATGAATGTCCGGATAAAAGATACTTACAATGGCGGGATTCTTTCTATTAATTTTTTATCTTTAGATCAGCTAGATCAGCTTATTCAAAAATTATCTGGATCTAATCTAACTTTTTGATAAAAATATCTGCTTTACAAATAATAAAATCAAATCGCAAAATACATTGAGACAGTAATGAACAAATTTTGGCAAAGCACGAAGGGAAAAAGATATGTGCTTATGCTCGATTATTTTTTAGAAGTTGATATCATATAGCTAATTCAACTACAAAAAAGGCACGGTTTTTGCTTTAATTGTCATTCCGCACGCAGTTCAGGAATCTTAAGATCCCAAGCAATAGCGAGGATGACTAAGAGGTGGAGATTTGTTGTATTTTTCATAGCCATTTTA
>JAJTHY010000054.1 GCA_021298045.1 Candidatus Jidaibacter sp. | reverse complement strand
TACAAGTATTGTAGTCACTCTACTACCTTTGTCCTATAGGCCAACGAATACCCATAGTTTCGACTTAGCATCCCTCTATCGACGCTTAACCACAGCGGTTCACTCTCGTTCACCTCCATAAACCTCACATGACCATCTCTGGCCTTTCCCTAACGCTCAACACCATATCCCTTACAATACAGCAGCTTAGGGTCGTTTGAGACCTGCTACTACCAGCCGATCCCGGTGGACCTACCACCATGTTCTGCACAGCACCGCATGCATGCCAAAACATACAATGCGCTCTTGGCACACTCGCTGCGAGGAGCATGCTTGCTACGCGACCGTCCAGAAAAGTAAGAAAAAAGCTGGATTGCCGCAACCCATCCCACATAACTACATAAACAAAAACAAGAGCAAGATATATACCCCACTCTTGTTTAAATATAATAATGCAATAAAACCTAGATTAACGTTTAGAGAACTGGAAGCGTTTTCTAGCTTTCTTATGGCCAAATTTCTTACGCTCAACTTCCCTGCTATCTCTAGTTAAGAAAGTGCCTTGACGCAATAGTGTGTGCAAACTAGGATCAGCCTGATCCAAAGCCCTACTGATACCCAACCTAATAGCACCAGCCTGCCCAGACAAACCACTACCTTTCACCGTGCACCATACATCAAAACTACCCGCTGTGTTAGTAACTGCAAACGGCTGATTAACTATCATACGCAAAACCGGGCGCGCTAGATATTCTTCTATTACTTTGCCATTAACAATAATTCTACCTTTTCCTTTTGCAATCCAAACACGAGCAGATGCTTCTTTTCTTCTGCCGGTTGCATAAATCCTACCCTCTTTTGGAAGAATTTTAGAAATTTTAATTTTCTCTTGAGTGTTTACTGACATGTATATTAATCCCTCTTATTCTTTTTATTCATAGATGCAACATCTAGTGCCACAGGGCTTTGCGCCTGCTGCTTGTGTTCACTACCTGAATAAATATGCAGATGTTTCATTTGCTTACGAGCTAACGCACTGTCTTTAGGCATCATGCGCTCAATAGCCTTTTCCAAAACCCTATGAGGGTGTTTGCCACCTAAAATCTGCCCTTTGGTTCTCTCTTTAATACCACCTGGGTGATTTGTGTGCCAGTAGAAAATATCTTGCTCTAATTTATTACCAGTAATAGCAACTTTTTCCGCATTCACGATAATCACATGATCACCAGAATCGATATGCGGTGTAAAATCAGCTTTGTGTTTACCACGCAAAACTTTAGCCACTTGAGACGCTAATCTGCCGAGTACCAACCCTTCAGCATCGATTACGTACCACTTTTTAGCGTCATCGTATTTCTTAAACGATGTGCCAGCTGTAAATGAACTCATCTATAAACCCATAGAAAATAACCTTTAAGGGCCCCATTATTTACTTAGACTTGAAAAATGTCAACAAGGATTTGAAAGATTAATTATTATATAGTATAGTGATGCAAGCAGGTGGGTGGATGGCCGCTGTAATTTTCCAAATTAACGGAGTATACAGAGGAAAGTCCGGACTTCACAGAAACAATGGTGCTGGATAACTTCCAGCGGGGGCGACCCTAGGGAAAGTGCCACAGAAAATATACAGCCCTTCGTAAGAATGGGTAATGGTGAAAAGGCGAGGTAAGAGCTCACCGGGAGTCTAGCGATAGAGTCCGCATGGAAAACCCCACCAGAAGCAAGGCCAAATAGGCGCATCGCTAGTTTACTAAACGCCTTGTTCTGGCGTAGATGCGCGGGTAGGCCGCATGATCGATTGAGCAATCAATCGGCTAGATAAATGGCCATCCAATACCAATTCCTGAAGATAATTGGGAAAGAAGTATATAGATTTTGGCAAATTGCGAAGAGAAAAAAGCTCTGTAATATCGGCATATTATAAACTTTTTTATCAAGAAAATTTGACAATACGACATATGCTTATGCGCAATTATTTTCGGGAATTGGTATAAGACAGAATCCGGCTTATAGCTCACCTGCTTTTATAACTTTCATCACCTTTTCTTTCTTTAACTCCATCTCTCCAATTTTGCTTTAAAATTTTTGACATCTCTTTTTCTTCAAAAACTTTTTCTTTAACAAAAGTAAGTTCCGATATAGTGTTTTCAATAAGCTTTTTCAACCTTCCACTTTCAGCAAGATCATTATTTTCAAATCCCTTTATTGTTTCTATGATTTGATTCACAGCCTCAAACATTTCTTCTTTACTTGTAATCTTATTTATCTCTTCGTATTTGCTATGTATAGCTGATGATAATTGATTTGCTATATCTTGCTTTTCTTTTGTTAAATTAGAACCTATAAAATAATCTTTTAGTAGGTATATAAAGCTTATAATATTAAATGAATTGTATTTCTTAAAATCTTGATTTGCATTTAACAGGGTTTGTTTTGTCGCTCCTTTCCATATGTTCACTGAATCATTCGCATCCATCTCGTAAAATTGAGAATATTCTTTGGATTTATTGCTATTTATAGAGACTTGGCTTGATAAATCTTTAAATGTGTATACTTTTGTTTCGGAAATATCTATACCCCTATCCTGTAAATATTCAAGCATTTTATAAATATTGTAAGTAGTAGGCCTATAATGACCAGAGTGCTCTGTAATTGCTACCAGCTTCCCATTCTCAATTTTCATTTCACCAGCACATATAACTGAAGCCCCAGCGTTCATACTAGAATGAGCTACTCCGGTAACATCATGATCAATATGGTTAAACACAGATATCTCTCCATTTACATTAAAAGTAAAAACTACAAATCCTTTTTTGTTGTGCGATATATAATTCGTACTATCAAATGTCTTTCCACCTTTTGTAAATTTCCCACCACTTATTATTACCTGAAAAATAGAGCGCTCATTTGGATTAAAAAAAGTTGTTTTCTTTCCAGTTAGCTCCCCTTTATCTTTTGCTTGAGAAATACGGTTAACTTCAAGCAGATCATCCTTAGGAATTTCAGTGTTTAATTGATTATCTTCACCGATTTTAGAAAAAGAGATCTTAGGAATAAAATCCGGATTATGTTTTTTAATTAGCTCTCTTTGCGCCATTAGACTAGCAATTTCTTTATTTATATCTTTTGGATTTTGAATGTCTAATACATAAATTAAAAAATCCTGCACTATCTTTCTATCTTCTAGGGTCCTATTTTCATCGATATAAATTTGATACGCCTTATCTAAACGCTCACTTAACGTACCTTGCCAATCATCATAAAGCGATGATTTCAATGCCTCTTGTCGTTCCCCCATTATTTTCATGATTACTGAATTGATCTCTGCGTCAGTTTTTCCAGAAACATCTATATTTAATAATTTTGCTAATTCATTTCTTTTTTCTATCCAGTTTTCAGTATATTGCCCTTCAAAGATTTCTTTATATAACCTATCTATTAATTCATTTTTTTCATCAAGAGATCGCTTTCTAGGCAATTTAGCTGACCTCAATCCTTTCCGAACCTCAAGGGTCAATGCATCATTTGTAACAACTCCCCCATTTTCTGAAATTTTTTCCTTAATGCTTTTGGATGAAATTTTTAAATCGTCCCTAACTTTTTGGCGCTTTATCATCATAGCATTATATTCTATGGTTTTCTTCACCGCTTCATCAAAGGCATTTTGATTGCCCACTCTAAATAAATTATCTAAGGTTAGCTTTTCAAATTCTATTATGCCCTCAAATTCTTTTTGCACTTCAGGTATTTGCAGCACCCTCAAAAACTCGTCTAAAGAATGACCTCCAGAGCTGAATATCATAAGTGCAACTAAATTTTTAAAATATAGCGCTAATTGATCCTGATTGCCCTTAAACGCAAATTGATTCTCTTTGCATAACCTAGCCATCACTCTAATCTGACAAAGCATAGTGCCAGATATTGAATTAACAAAAGGAGTAACTAAGGTAGAAAAAGCAGATTTTGGTTCAGATGCATTTTCGTTATAAGAAGAATTTTCAACAGGCCTTACATAGTTAGATGAGGATTCAGATAAAAGCATATCTGTTTTTGCCAATGGCATTTCGCTGCTCATTATACCTAAATTATTAGATTTGACTTCACCTTGTTCTTCCTTGTTGGTTCTACCTCTGTTAGTAGAATCGTATTGTGACCCTGCTCTATTATACAAATCAAGCGGAAATTGATTGCTATTGCTTGAAACACTTGACATTGCAGCATGAACGCTTTGCCCTATAATCATAAGCTTATTTTTACGGTCAGAAAAAACTTTTTTATCTTTTTGAGCATTTGCTTCTTCAGTTTTTAAGAAAGCAAAGCGATTTTCTTTTTTTAATTCTCCAAACATATCAATATATTCCGCAGCCGTCGCGCTTAATTTAGTTGCCACCGTTGGGAAGAATCCTTTATAAAACATTAAGGGTATTCCCACTTTTAACGTGATGGGCAAGGTATCAAAAATACCGCAAAAATTTTTATAGATAATTTTTGAATCTAAATTATCTATAGAAGAAGCCATAGTTCGAGCGCATAACGTGCTTTCAAAATAACGCCTCACCGGGTCACTACTGATATCCTCAGCACTTCTGCTAATCATGTAATCACTCAAAATAGGATCGCTTAAAAGTGCCTCCATATTATTTTTATCTTCTTCATTGCCCCTTCTAATGCCAGTTAAATACAAATTCATTATTTGTTTATATTTCTCAGAATCGCTTTTATAGTGCTCTGCTAGTAAGGTTAAAGCTTGAAAAACCGTGACTTTTGTTTTTGATTGCATAACATTGAACAAAATTTAATACTCTAATGCTCTATAATGAACCACAAAGATTAATAATTGGTTAATTTAGCTTTATAAAATGGCCATCCAATACCAATTCCTGAAAATAACGCGAATAATGTATAACGGATCTATACCAAGAGTGGGTAATATAGCTAATTCAACTACAAAAAAGGCACGGTTTTTGCTTTAATTGTCATTCCGCACGCAGTTCAGGAATCTTAAGATCCCAAGCAATAGCGAGGATGACTAAGAGGTGGAGATTTGTTGTATTTTTCATAGCCATTTTA
>JAJTHY010000106.1 GCA_021298045.1 Candidatus Jidaibacter sp. | reverse complement strand
CCATCCTGCGAAAATGTATAATAAAATGGTACTTAGCATTAAATTGATTATCCAAGGAGTGCCCCCGTTATATATAAGAGCTATGTAAGCCGATAGGAAAGGAAAGCAATATAATAAAGTTATGCACCAATAAATAGGTACATATTTTTCTTGCTGCTTCTGATTAAGGTGGAAGTCTAATATGCAAAGACCAAAGCATAAAATAGCTGCTGCTGCTTTAAGATAAACGATGGTATACAAGATTTTGCTATCAGTAAAAGCCATGAAGAAAGAAGAGCCGAGAAAGTATATCATCCCTAGTCCACCAAGCACATAGCCATACTGCCTATATCTGACAACTTGACTAGCAAGGTTTTTTTGCAGGATTTTAAGTACACCATCCTTCTTTTTAAGGCTTAAGCTATTTGCCAACCGCGAAGATAAAAGCGCATTACTTACATCCCGCCCACTGTATACCTGCCAGTAATGCATTACTAACAATCCAATTGCACTACCCATCATACCAAGAACCATACTTATAGTTGCAAATTCACCCATAATATACCTTCCAAGCAAAGCTCCAGAGGCTCCTAATATGCTGGAACTTATAAATGACTTTTGATTAGTTTGGAATTTGAAAAACCCAAATATAAGTGGTATTAAGATAACTGGAAGCCAAAAATTGTCAGCCAACCATATAAGGCCCATAAGGCTTGGGCTAGTAGAGGCTAAGAACATAGATAGAGCACTAATTATAAGCACGGAAACCCTGGCTATAAACAACTCATGCTTATCGGTAAGTTTTGGAAAAATACCTTTAGCAATATCATGCGCGCACAATACACTTGCGGTATTTAACCACGAATCTGCACTAGACATAATAGCTGCCAATATACCACTGATTAAAAGCCCCGTAATGCCTATTGGTAGGTAGTGACCTATTAAATAAAAAAAAGCTATGTTAGGGTCAATCTCTGGTGCTTTTACCTTTACGATAAATCCTATTAATCCAATAACAAGTGCGAGCGGTAAAGATATAACAGCTACAACTCTTAAAGCTCTGTTAAGTTGATCGCTGTCTGTAGCCATTAAAAACCTTTGGATAAAGGTACCCTCTGATACTGGCAACAGCCCGTAAAACAACATACTGGCTAAAAATAATGAATTGGCTTCAGTGAAGTCTATGGACAGGTGTGAAAGCGGTAGCTTATCCATCATGCCATCGTAACCACCTACTTCATGAAATGCTATAGCGCAAGCAACTGGAATAGCCACTAATATAACCAAACCTTGAAAAGTATCTGTAAGCGCAACCGCCCTAATCCCTCCGAACATGGAGTATGTAACCAACACCCCGAACCCTATAAGCACTCCTAGACTATGAGATATGCCTAAGAAGTAATTAAACAAATATCCTATAGCCCCTATTTGAGCTGCAATCATACCTATTGAAAGAAATATTGAAAACACATTAGTTACCCACTTCCCTGCTTTGCCATATAAAGCTCCCATAATATCACTTACAGACATACATCCTGCCTTTTTGAAAATGGGTATATTATAGGCAAATATTTTTGCTGTAATGCACCAAAACAGCGGTTGCAGTAGCAGCGTGACAGCAAAAATTAATCCCATAGAATAAATCTTTTCAACTGTACCAACTGTTGAGCCTGCGCCTATATAGGTAGCGAATATGGTAAACATCAAGACTGCTGTGGATATGTAACCAGACCCTAACGTATACTCTTTAATGGTTTTGATCTTACCAGCTTTGTAAAGGCCTATTGCTAAGCACAGGATCAAATACAGAGCAATAATGATTATGTCTAATATGTGTATATTTCCCATTTCTACCCAATATAATTTAGTTTTCATACATTATTTATTTTAATCAACGCTATTTAAACTATTTATGCAAAATTAAGCAAACATTATTTTGTTAAGACGGTTAGATATTTGCTTAATGAGTTGATATCTATATGATTAAAATTTTAAAAAATATCAGGAATTTATTTTGATATAGACAGCTTTTTAAATGTTGCTTATAGTTGTGAGCAAATATTTTTTGAAAATTAATATGCTTATTGTCTATACTGTTGATGCCTTCACCAACAAGCCCTTTAAAGGCAACCCAGCTGGCGTCTGTATAGTGGAAGAATTTCCAGAAGCTGAATTAATGCAAAACATCGCTATGGAACTTGGGTATTCTAATACCGCTTTTGTGAAGATGAAGCGGGAGCAGGAATATGAAATTAAATGGTTTACAGTGAAATCTGAAGCCCCACTATGTGGCCATGCGACCATAGGAAGTATGCACATTCTTTTCAAGGAAGGCATGATAGCTAAAAATAAAGAAATAACCTTTAATTCCGCCTCTGGCTCAATTACTGCTTCGGTAGGGGATGATGATTGGTATACACTTAATTTTCCTAGCTACCCGGTAAGTCCAGTAGTATTAACAGACGAGTTAAGAGAAGTAGTGAACATTGACCCTATCTACACTGGATTCGCACAAAATTGCTATTTTATGGAATTTGAAAGTAAAGACGCATTACTAGCACTTGAACCAAAATTAGAGCTGCTAAAAAAAATAGATTGCAGGGCTCTTATAGCTACTTCCAAAGGCACTGATTTTGATTTCCATTCTCGCTATTTCGCCCCCGCTGTAGGCATTGATGAAGATCCTGTGTGCGCATCAGCGCATTGTAGATTAATTCCATATTGGTCGAATAAACTCAGCAAAGAAGCGCTTAGAGCTTATCAACTTTCTCGCAGAGGTGGCGAGCTACGTTGTAAAAATTTAGGAAATAGGGTTTTAATTTCTGGTGAAGCTGTTACAGTTATGAAAGGTTTTTTGAACATTGCATAGTTAACGCTTGTTACAATAGAAATTTAGGGAAAATAAAATATGCTGAAAAGTTTTGATTGGGATCAGTACTTCATGACTATGTCTTATTTAGTCTCCATGAAGAGCAAAGACCCTTCCACTAGAGTGGGAGCTGTAATAGTAGGGCCAGACAGAGAAATTCGAGCAACTGGTTATAATGGACTGCCTAGAGGAGTAGCCGATAGAAATTATCGTTATGAGGATAGGGAGTATAAATTATTGGCCGTCAACCATTCTGAAGAAAATGCCATACTGCACTGCGCACTAAATGGGGTATCAACCAAGGACTGTATTTTGTACACCCCTTGGATACCATGCTCTAGGTGCACTAAGTCTATTATACAATCTGGGATTAAAGAGGTTATATATGACATTAACTTCCCTGGAAACCAAGATGGTCAAGAAGGTGATTGGAAGCGCAGTATGGACATTTCAAGAGAGATGATGAGCGAAGCTGGAGTTGTGATAAGAGGATTTAGCGGCAAGATGATATCAATTGAGGGGCTCTACAGAGGGCAAACATTTCCCCTGATCATGACGCACCACCCATAAAATATGAATAATAAGGTTGTATACACAAACAAAATTGAGATATTCACCCAGAGTTTTGGTGAAAGATCTAGCCCCGCTGTTATTCTAATTATGGGCGCAACGGCGCAAGGGCTTATGTGGCCAAACAGTTTTTGTGAATCGCTTGCTGATTTAGGACTTTTCGTGATTAGATACGACCATAGAGATACCGGCCAATCATCCCGTATAGATTACTGCGCAAAACCGTATTATTTATATGACTTAGCGAGTGACGTTCTTGCTATATTAGATAGCTATCAAATTGATAGAGCTCATTTTATTGGAGCTTCTATGGGCGGACAAATTGCCCAAAATATTGCGATTAACTACCCCGACAGAGTTATGAGTTTAACGTGCATTATGTCCACTCCAAATCATTTAGTATTTGTTGATGGCTTCGAAGGCAAAGATACAACTCATCATGATCTACCAGCTTCTGACCAGCAGATATTAAGGTACTATCAAGCTATTTTGGGGATTAAAGCTACTACCCCACAAGAAGCTAATATTATGTATGAGCGAGCTTTAAAGGAAATAATGTCTCTGCCAGAGCATTTAGTTGAAACCAGAATTTTTGAAGGCAAAATTTTAAAACGTTTAAAAAGCTTAACGCATGTTCATAACCATAGTATCGCTATGGCTTCATCTAAAGACCTACATGACGATTTACATAAAATTAAAGCTAGGGCTCTAATTATTCATGGAAAAGATGACTTCATATTGCCAGTAGCGCATGGTAGAAAATTAGCTCAATTGATAGCTGGCGCAACATTTATTGAATACGAAAACATGGGGCACTCGTTTAATGCAATGATATTTAACAAATTACTGAAGGATTTGAAACAATTCCTTTCTTTTAAAAATACTGTATAAATGCAGTAAATTCGGCTCTGCTTTAGATTTAATTGGTGTATAATACTACCAATTCTGAAAAGTTTTAAGGAAGTGCTAAATGAGCGAAAATAAACAGAAATTGAAATATTATAAAGCCTTCTTATCTCAAAACCCTGAGTATGAAGGGGTGTTTTATGTTGGCACCAAAACAACAAAAAAATTTTGCAGCGCAACATGCACTAAGAGAAAACCCAAGTTTGAAAATTGTGAATTTTTTGAGAGCATTGAAGATGCGCTTGCCGTTTCATATGAGCCATGTCAGTACTGCCGCCCTACTGAAATATTTTCTGACCAGCTAGATTTAATTGATGCCCTGATAGAAAAAGTTAATGAAGATCTGGATAAAAAGTGGAGCGAAGATGACTTCCACGCCTTGAAAACAACAAGCACGATTGTACGCAAGAAGTTCAAAAAGTGTCTTGGGATGACTTTTACTGAATATGTAAGAGCCCGCAAATTAGGGGCCGCTGTTGAAAAGATTATATCTGGCAAATCTTTCATGGATGAGCAATTATCTATAGGATATGATCCCAGTAGTGGATTTAGGGATCTAAGCTACCGCAAGTTTGGTTTAGCACCAAATTTGTTAAAGCCAAAAAGGATTTTGCGTGAATCTTGGATAAGCACTCGCTTTGGGGCAATGATTGCTATTTCTGATGAAAAGGCGATATTTTTTCTCGCATTCGTTGATAGAAAAGATCTTGAACTGGAGATTGAAAGAGTTAAAGTTGCGATGAAAGCTATAATTATTCCAGGTGTCACCCAACCCTTGGAATTATTGCAAAAAGAGCTAAACAGTTATTTTAAAGGCTCTTTAAAAAATTTCAGAACACCAATAGCTATGACTGGTTCTAAATTACAGAAGAAAATTTGGCATGAGATTTACAAAATTCCATATGGAAAGCTTGCCACTTATTCAGAAGTTGCAAATTCTATTGGCAAAGGCAAGGCTGTGCGAGCTATTGCCAGTTTAATAGGTAAGAATCCAATATCAATTATTGTTCCATGCCACCGTGTAATTAACTCTACTGGCTCCTTAGGAGGCTACAACAGTGGGGTGATACGCAAACAATGGCTAATTAACTTAGAAAAACGAGGGATGCGCGATCTTGAAAATAGAGTGGTAAAAGATTATTAGAGCAGCTTATTATCTCTAAAAGAAAAATGATTGAATCCTGCAATAATAATATGGTCGTGGACTATTACGTCTAAAGGTTCCAAGGCTTTTATTATAGATTTAGTTACAGTAATGTCATCACCCGAAGGCTTAGGATCCCCGCTTGGGTGATTATGAATAAGTATAATTGCACTTGCATCATGCTTCAATGCTTTGCGGGCAATCTCACGTGGGTATACTTGCACCCTGTCGATGGTACCATCATCATGGAATTCATCCGCAAGCAAGCAATTTTTACGATTTAAATATAACACCCTAAAAAATTCTTTTTTCTTTTTATACCCCATTGTCAATCTACAATAGTTCAAAACAGCATGCCAATTGCTTAGAACATTAAAGTGCCTTTGATTT
>JAJTHY010000058.1 GCA_021298045.1 Candidatus Jidaibacter sp. | reverse complement strand
GTTTCTATTCTTGCTGGATGCCAGCTTAAAAATGTGCATAATATGTTCTTGAGTGATTGAGTCTGCATAGCCTATAGCATTTGGTTTTTTCACCCGCTATTCTATTCAAACTCAGTCGCTTACGCTACTTCTTTATAATAACTGTGGGGTACTATAAAAAACTCATGCTTCACTCAATCAGAGCGAGGAAATAGATTTTTGGAAAGGATAATTTCCTTATTTCTTACCTGGAAAAAATTGGGACAAAATCCTGTCACAAATCTTCACACCGTTTTAAATCCTACTTTGTTACCACTGCCGTGAACGGATACTCTAAACATACCGTTGCACTTCAAAATTGATTCTTCCGTTTTTATGATTGCTTGATATTAGCAACTGCGGCGGCAAAGCGCGCAACTGGAACTCGGTATGGCGAGCACGAGACATAGTCAAAACCCATGTTGTGGAAAAATTGAATTGAAGCTGGGTCACCTCCGTGCTCGCCACAAATCCCTAACTTTATTTTAGGGTTAGCACTCCTACCGCGTTCGCTCGCTATCTTTATAAGCTCCCCTACACCATCTATATCTATGCTCGAGAAAGGATCGGTAGCTAAAATATTACTGTCTAAGTAATCCTGCATAAAAGAGGCTGAATCATCACGCGAAAGGCCTAGAGTAGTTTGCGTTAGGTCATTGGTACCAAAGCTAAAAAACTCGGCCTCAGCAGCCAGATCCCCTGCCCTAAGCGCCGCTCTTGGCAGCTCTATCATTGTACCTATAGAATAATTAACTTTTGATTTGAGCCCGTTGACTACTTCTAATATTAAATTTTTACAGTATTCTAGCTCTTTTAATGAAAACACTAATGGAATCATTATTTCCACCTTTTGATCATACCCAGCTTCTAGAGATGCCTCTAAAATTGCACGGGCTTGCATTTGGTAAATCTCTGGATAGCTAACTGCAAGCCTGCACCCCCTATGCCCCAGCATTGGATTAGCTTCCTTCAATGATTCTATACGACTCAAAATCTCTTTTGTGGAACATCCCAAAGAGTGAGCTAGCTCTTTTACCTCATAATCTTTTAGATTTATGAATTCATGAAGTGGTGGGTCCAACAACCGGACAGTTACAGGCAACCCCATCATGACCTCGAATATTTCCTTGAAATCTTGCTTCTGATAAAGAAACAATTCATCTAAGGCTTTATTACGGTTCAACTCTGAATTAGCCACAATCATTTTGCGAACAGAAATAATTCTATCCCCTTTAAAAAACATATGTTCAGTGCGGCATAATCCTATACCCTCGGCACTAAATTTCCTTGATATCTCTGCATCTTTTTTAGTGTCTGAATTTGAGCGCACCTTTAAAGCCCTAATAGCATCGCACCAACTTAGCAATTCTTCAAGTTCATCCGATATCTCTGGTAAGGTGGTTGTAACCTCACCATGTATTACTTCCCCAGTCGCACCATTTATAGATATTTTATCACCAGCATTTAAAATAAGCTTTCCTACTTTAATGGTACCTGCGCTCTCATCTATTTCAAATTCATCAACCCCTACAACACAAGGTTTTCCCATGCCTCGCGCCACTACAGCTGCGTGAGATGTCATACCGCCTCTTCCTGTTATAATTCCCTGAGATAAGTGCATACCCCCTATATCTTCCGGACTGGTTTCTGAGCGAACTAAAATCATCTTCTGCCCTTTGTATTTTATAACCTCTGAAGAGTTAAAACAAATGACACCAGTTGCAGCTCCAGGAGAAGCTGGAAGGCCTTTGCAGATAATTTTGTGGTCAGCATTATTGCTGTCAATTTGGGGATGCAATAGATTATTAATATCGTTTGGAGAAACTCTCAGAATAGCCTCTTCTTTGCTTATCACACCCTCTTTTACCATATCAACCGCAATTTTTACGGCTGAGGCTGAACTGCGTTTAGCATTTCTAGTTTGCAAAAGCCATAGCTTTTTATTTTGTATGGTAAACTCAATATCTTGCACGTCTTTAAAGTGAGTCTCCAACCTTTTACTAGTAGTGACAAGCTCTTTATAAATCTCCGGCATCACTTCTTCCAAAGATGGGGAATCTAAATAGTTTAATTTTCTCCCCTCCAGAGTAATTTGTTGGGGTGTACGAATGCCTGCGACAACATCCTCCCCTTGAGCATTTATCATAAATTCGCCATAAAATTTATCTTCACCCGTTGATGGGTTACGAGTAAAGCAAACTCCAGTCGCAGAATCATCGCCAAAATTACCAAAAACCATGGATTGCACATTAACCGCCGTTCCAAGTTGATCGGATATATTATGAATTTTTCTGTATGTAATAGCTCTCTCGTTCATCCATGAGGAAAAAACCGCAGTGATAGAATTCCACAATTGTTCACGAGGCTCTTGTGGAAAATTCTTTCCTTTGGAAAGTAAAAGTTTTTTATAGTCTTCAATTATTTGTTTTAGATGATCAGAGGTGAGGTTACGCTCATCATCTACATGAACATCTTTTAGGTAATTACCCAATATCTTCTCGAAATAACCGCGATCAACATTTAAAACAACATCGCCATACATCTCAATCAATCTTCTGTAACAGTCGTATGCGAACCTTTCATTACCAGAAAGTTTAGCTAAACCTAATACCGTTTTGTCATTCAAGCCAACATTTAATATTGTATCCATCATTCCTGGCATGGAAACTGAAGCACCCGATCTCACAGACACCAACAATGGATTATCCATATCACCAAAGGTCAGCCCCATATTTACACCGAGATCAAATAAAGCTGATTCTACTTGGGACGTTACTTCAGCACTTACCGATTTATTGCAGTTATAATAATCTAAGCAACTCTCGGTACTGACTGTAAAACCAGGGGGCACAGGAAGACCCAAAGACGATATTTCAGCCAAGTTAGCCCCTTTTCCACCCAGAAGAGCTTTCATCTTGGCCGCACCTTCCGCTCTGCCATTACCAAACTTATAAACCCATTTTTTCATTGAATCTCACAAAACAAAGCTCCAAGCCACTATACTGTTTATTTATAAATAATAGCAATTTTGCATCAAAGACAAAGTCTTACGCAGCTGTATCATCCCCAAATAAAATGCTTTCTATTTGAGTTATAGATTCTTTAATCATCAGCTTTTTCTTTTTAAGATCTTGAATCTTAAATTGATCGATAACTTTATTCTTCATCATATTCATAATCTTATTCTCAAGATTATAATGCTCAACCCTCAGGTGCTCTAGCTCCTTTTGATATTTTAAACTGTTTACCATGAAGTGCCTCCATACAATTACTAAGTTTATGATAGCATAGATTTACCATTATATTAATATTTTTGTTAACTTTTTATTAATATTAAAAAGCAGTAAAATATAGAATAATAGATAAAAGCGCGGTAAACATGCGCCATCACTTCAATAATGTCATTTTAATACAAGTTCGATGCTTATTCAAGAATTTGAAGAAGGATTTTAAACAATTTTTTAACATATAGCTAAAGCGGATAACACAGCATCATAGATTACCATCACTTCTCCATCTATGAGCCAGTTCGGAAATTAGGTTTAAAGTTGGTATGAGCTCTAACCCTCTTTGCGTTAGGCCATAAGTTACTTCTGGCGGAATTGCATTCTTATAATGCCTGTAGATGATTTTTGCTTCTTCGAGCTCGCGCAATTTTTGGGTCAAAACTTTTTGAGAAATCCCCGCAATCAACCTCTTTAGCTCCCCAAATCTGATAGGGCCATTAACATTTAACATGTGCAATATATATGCGCTCCATCGCTGGCCAAATATCTTCAAGAAGGCATCAACCGGGCACGCTGGGGGTTTGTTTTTCTCTATATCCGACATGATACTAAAATTTTTCATAAAAATATCTTCTGTTTACACCTTTAGTTACAAAAAGGTACCTACTTTACAATACATACTATAAGTATTAATATGCATTACGTCAACTTAAAGGAGATAAAAATGACTATATTATTTGATGGAAACGTAACTAAAAACTCCCTAACACCTTTTGCCGGCGTGACTTTAAAAAGCTATATCCATCCAGAAGCAATCTATAATGATGGATTTACTGCTGAACAACATGTCATTCCAGATGTCAGCTTCAGCTTTGGATTATTTACAATAGATCCAGGACATGAATGGCCTGCAACTAAATTTTCCATATCAGAAGTTTCTTACTGCATCCAAGGTGAAGGGATATTTATATGCGATGGGATAGAGTATGCCATAAAACCCGGGGCAGTAATATACATACCAAAAGGAGAAGTGAGAATAATAAAAAACACTTCAAACATACCTTTAAAATATTTGTGTATTGTTTCTCCAGCATGGAAACCAGAATACGAGGAAGTGCTATAGCGCAAATATCAAAGCTCAAAATAAATTGAACTTCGGTGCATAAACTAAAACGATATAAAAAACAAAAAAGGAGAGATCTGTTAAAATCTCTCCTTTTTAAAACTTGTATAAACAAAAAACCCCTCTTAAAGGCTTGGCAACGACCTACTCTCCCGTGCCTTAAGACAAAGTACCATCGGCGAAGAAAGGTTTCACTATCGAGTTCGAGATGGGATCGAGTGTTTCACTTTCTCTATAATCACCAAGCCGCTAAGAGGGGCTTAAATGTAATCGTAAGCAGTTAATTAATAATTAAATGTAACCTTGTTAAGATAATTCTTATTTCGGTGCGTTATGATTTTTTCAAACCATAACAGACTTATTTCTGTATACGACATATTCGTATAACCCAGCATTAAGTCAATCGTGCTATTAGTACCGGTAAGCTAAATGCATTGCTGCACTTACACACCCGGCCTATCAACGTGGTGGTCTTCCACGGCACTGATAGGGAAAACTAGTTTTGAGGTGGGTTTCACGCTTAGATGCTTTCAGCGTTTATCCCGTCCGTACTTAGCTACCCAGCGTTGCTCTTGGCAGAACAACTGGTACACCAGCGGTACGTCCAACTCGGTCCTCTCGTACTAAAGTCAGATCCTCTCAATTTTCCTTACACCCACGGCAGATAGGGACCGAACTGTCTCGCGACGTTCTGAACCCAACTCACGTACCACTTTAATCGGCGAACAGCCGAACCCTTGGGACCTTCTCCAGCCCCAGGATGTGATGAGTCGACATCGAGGTGCCAAACCAGTCCGTCGATATGGACTCTTAGGACTGATCAGCCTGTTATCCCCGGAGTACCTTTTAT
>JAJTHY010000015.1 GCA_021298045.1 Candidatus Jidaibacter sp. | reverse complement strand
GCAGCCATTGGTTCTTCTATCAAGTAAACTTCACGAGCGCCGGCACTCTCCACTGCATCCTGAATAGCTCTACGCTCCACAGGTGTGGAACCAGATGGCACACATACTATAACTCTAGGGCGCGCAAAAAATGCTTTTTTATTGTGAACCGCATTGATAAAATATTTAATCATCTCTTCGGCGCCTTTAAAGTCCGCAATAACCCCATCTTTAAGTGGCCTGATTGCGTTTATGTCTGCAGGGGTGCGACCAAGCATCATTTTAGCTTGATTGCCAAATGCATAAGGCACCATGACTCCACGGTCATTCAACAAAGCAACTACCGAAGGCTCATTAAGCACTATGCCCTTGCCTGTAACGTACACCAATGTATTTGCTGTCCCCAGATCAATCGCCATATCAGAAGAAAAATACCCCAGAAGCTTCGAAACTAAACTACTCATATAAACTAAAAATAATTCTATTACTCATGAACATAGATTACTAAAGGATTACCCAACTAATTGCAATAGAATTGTTACTATTTAATACCTCAAGATTTATAAAAATTATTTACCGGGTTTATGATTCTTTTGTTTTAGAAAAAGTTATGAATAATGTACTAGGAATTATCAACATAGAGCCCAAAAGCATCATTATAGTTGGGATCTCAGTAAATATGACAAATCCAACAATACTCGAAAATATCAATTCTAAATATCTATAAGGAGCTATACTAGAGGCAGGAACCAAACTAAACGCTTTCAGCAAGCAGTATAAAATAGCATTTCCGCCTGCGCCTAGATAAAACAATATTAATAAGTCATCAAATGAAGGATTCTGCCAAACCATGTACGCAGGTATAAAACCTAATGCACTGGTAACAAGAGCCGAGTAAAACAGCATACTAAGCATCGATTCTTTTTGTACAAATCTCTTATTTATAACATCTAAAAACGCAAACAAACATGCAGAGATAAGAAGTATCATGGATGAAATTTCAAAATCAACATTCATAACGTCAAAAGAGATTACGGCTCCAATAAATCCTGCAATAGTTGCCAGCAACAAAGGTTTACTAATCTTCTCCTTTAAAAATATAGGTGCAAGCAACAGTAAAAAAAGTGGTATAGTAAATGTGGTCAAAGTGGCATGAACTATCGGCACAATGGTGAGTCCATAACACCAGATGCTCATGGCTAAAAACAAAATTAGCCCACGAGCAAAATGTATTGATTTGCGAGCTGTATAAAAAGACTGAACCCCATTTAGCAACATTATCGGCAGCAAACTTAAACATCCAAAACTAAAGCGTAAAAATGTTATTTGCATAGGAGGTAGACTGGTAGAAAGGTATTTCATACAAGTATCATTAGCAATACTTACAGCTAAGCTTGCTATAAACCACATTATGCCTATTAAGTAATTTTTATTAATCATGCGCCCAAAAATATTATTTCAACAAAATTAAGCCGCATTATACACAAAAAAATAAATTTATCAATCACACAAAATTTTCACCTTACATCAATAAGATACTGATATTAAGACAGATAACGACCTGATATTTATCAATTATGCACTCGCATATCAAGCAGATAAAACCTTATTGATCCTACTTTCGACGAATTGTCAAAGATGGAAATTTTATTTTTTTTGCATAAAATGCTTGCAAGACCATTATGCCTATCATAAGGTCTGATTGTTACTTAATTTTAACTCATAAATGAGGAGTTTCCGTGAATAAACAAGAGTTAATCAATGCTGTTGCAAAACAAGCAAAACTTACAAAAGCTGCTTCAGCTCAGGCTGTAGAAGCATTTCTAAAATCAGTTAAAGACTCCCTTCGCAAAGGGGAAGAAGTAAGACTTATTGGGTTCGGCACCTTTAAGAAAACTAAAGTAGCTGGTAGAACTGTGCGCAATCCAAGAAATGGCGAGCCTGTTAAAGTTCCACCAACAAACAGAGTTAAGTTTTCTGCTGGGAAAGACCTTAAAAAAGCTGCTAACAGCTGAAGCAATGTCAAAAAATTAAAGGGATAATATTCTTTTAATTCAAAGATAAAAAGCGCTTTAATCAAAAAAGTTAAAGCGCTTTTATTGTTTATTATACATTAATATCACACTCCCCGACATCATCGCTATACACAAGTAAATACTCTGCTCTCAGAATAAATTGATTAATTGCCGATATCGGGCATACCATTAAAAAATAAATTACTTCCCCAAAACATTAAGTTAATGATATACATTATGTACTATAATTTCAGAGTTAATTGAATATTGATGCGTATATTTTCCTTAGTGCTGGCAACACTATTTTTTATGTTTATGCTTTCTGAGCCTGCATTTGCTCAAGGAATTAGCATAGACTTAGGAAATAGTAAAACGCCTATTTTTACTAGCAAAGTTATTCAAATTATCGCGCTTATAACTTTATTAAGCTTGGCACCATCTATATTGGTAATGGTTACTTCTTTTACTAGAATAGTTATAGTATTATCATTTTTACGTACAGCAATTGGGCTACAGCAAACCCCACCCAATTCCGTTCTAATTAGCCTCGCATTATTTCTAACCATGTTCATCATGGCACCCACATTTGAGCAATCCTATGAAATAGGAATAAAACCACTCATGAATGAAGAGATAGAAGAGCTAGATGCTTTTCCCAAGATAACACAACCCTTCAAAACTTTTATGCTATCTAATACCAGGGACAAAGATCTCTCCTTATTTCTTGATATGGGCGCGATCGAAACCGTAAACAAAGCAGAAATTCCACTGCATGTGGTTATTCCATCTTTCATGCTCTCAGAACTAAAGCGAGCTTTTGAAATAGGGTTTTTAATATTTTTACCATTTTTAATCATTGATATGTTAGTGGCTTCAACCCTTATGGCTATGGGGATGATGATGATTCCACCTGTTATGATTTCTCTTCCTTTTAAATTAATTTTCTTTGTTCTAATAGATGGTTGGTATATGCTGTGCGGCAGCTTAGTAAAGAGCTATGGTCTTTAACTTAATACCAAGATATTTATTATTAATATGCAAAAAATAAAGAAAGCTGTCTTCCCAGTAGGTGGATTAGGAACAAGATTCTTACCTGCCACTAAGGCATTACCAAAAGAAATGCTCCCAGTTGCAAGCAAGCCGTTGATACAACATGCTTTTGAAGAAGCTGTAAATGCTGGATTTGAAGAATTCATTTTCATCACTGGCCGCAACAAGAATATCATCAACAATCACTTTGATTATGTGTATGAATTAGAAAAGGCATTACATGACAAAGAGCGTCATGACGCCCTGCAACTTACCAGGGATTGGGTTCCTGAACCCGGTAAAATCGCTTTTATTAGACAACAGCATCCACTTGGTTTAGGACATGCCGTTTGGTGCGCTCGCAACTTTATTAAAAATGAGCCATTTGCTGTAATCTTAGCAGATGAACTTTTCATTGGGTCTGATGGATCTTCCCCACTTAAAGATATGGTGGATGCCTACAAGCAAAACCCTGGCAATATAATTTCTATTTATGAAGTAAATAAAGATCAAACCGATAAATATGGCATTATCAAACCTGGAAAGATGTTATCTGAGTCAGATATGGAAATTATCGACATGGTAGAAAAGCCAAAACCAGAGTTAGCTCCTTCTAATCTAGCAATTATCGGCAGATATATATTACAGCCAGAAATATTTAAACACTTAGAAGTTACTAAGAAAGATGGAAGCGGTGAAATTCAGCTAACCGATGCACTTAAACTAATGTTAAAGTCAACCCCTACATATGGATGTAAATCTATAGGTAAACGATTTGACTGTGGGGTGCCATTAGGATTTTTAGAAGCCAATATCCATTTTGCTCTTCAAGATGATACAATGGGTGAAAACGCAAAACAGTTAATTAAAGGTTTGGCTAATTCCCTTGAAGTAGCATAATATGCTAAATAAAGTATATAGAGTATAAGATGTACGCACCAGATGAAACCAACACTATTACAGCAAATTGCTTAGATAATTTGAACGACGTACAGCGAGAAGCTGTGCTTGCAACAGAAGGCCCTTTGCTGGTTTTAGCTGGTGCAGGCACTGGAAAAACACGCGTACTTACCGCAAGAATAGCGCATATTCTAAGCTTAAGATTAGCATTTCCTAGTCAGATACTGGCTGTTACTTTTACCAATAAAGCTGCACGCGAGATGAGATCTCGGCTAGACAAACTAACCCTTGGTGCGGCAGATGGCATATGGCTTGGCACATTCCATTCTATTGCCTCTAAGATACTTCGTCGCCATGCAGAATCTATAGGGCTCAACAGAGATTTCGCCATTATTGATTATGATGATCAGATACGTTTAGCAAAGCAAATACTAGCGGATTACAACATTGATGATAAAAAAAACCCTCCCCGCGCATTAATTTATTTGATAGGACGCTTTAAAGATAAAGCCTGGAGCGTTGGCAAGGTACCGGAAAGCGAAGCTGGGCTCTACGCAGGTGGCAGAGCTTTAGAGCTTTATGCTACTTATCAAGCGCGATTAAAAGTTTTGAATGCGGTAGATTTTGGCGACCTGACCTTACTTAACATAGAATTATTCAATAAGAATCCCGATATCCTAAAAGAATACCAAAACAAATTTAAATATATGTTGGTGGATGAATATCAAGACACCAACGTAGCACAATATTTATGGCTTAGAATTTTGGCTCAAGGCACACAAAATATATGTTGCGTTGGGGATGATGATCAATCGATCTACGGTTGGCGTGGCGCTGAGGTAACAAATATACTCAGGTTTGACAAAGACTTTGCAGATGCCAAGATAATTAGGCTTGAGCAAAATTACCGCTCTACCAATAACATTCTAAAAGCCGCCAGTACCTTAATTGCAAATAACGATGACCGACATGGTAAGAGTTTATGGACCGGTGGAGAATCTGGCAACAAAATTAAGCTAAGCAGTTTTTATGATGATAAGGAAGAAGCGCGCTATATCGCTGAAGAAATAGAATCTATCCGCTATAGAAAAATTCACAGCTATTTAGAAACCGCTGTTTTGGTGCGAGCTGGCTATCAAACCAGAAGCTTTGAAGAAAGTTTCAATTTTTTGAGAATTCCGTACCGGATTATAGGCGGACTAAAATTTTATGAACGTGCAGAGATACGTGATGTGCTAGCTTATATAAGGTTATTGGTTAGCCCTTCTGACAGCCTTGCTTTCGAGCGGATAATAAACACGCCAAGACGCGGCATTGGTAATGGCACTTTGCAGAAAATTATTGAGGTATCTAAAGATCAGTCACTTAGTTATTATGAGTCTACGAAAAAATTAATTGAAGTGGGAGCAATTAAAGGCAAGTCTAAAGAAACCCTTGAAAAAATGTTTAATGATTTGCACCAAGCAAATGAGCTATTAAATTCTCAAACGCATTGGCAAGTGGTGGAGGATTTACTAGATAACATCGGTTATATAGAAATGTGGAAGACCGATGTCAACGAAGATTCCAGGGACAGAATTGAGAATATAAAAGAGTTATTACGATCCTTGCAAGACTATGCCGACCTGCGCGAATATCTGGAACATATCAGTTTAGTAACCGACACCGACAACATGCAGGATGATGATAAAGTAAACATCATGACCATACACGCAGCAAAAGGGTTAGAGTTTGAAACTGTATTTTTGACTGGTTGGGAAGAGGGAATTTTTCCGAGCCAAAAAGCTTTGGATGAAAATGGCAAAACCGCATTAGAAGAAGAACGTAGACTTGCATATGTTGCAATTACTAGGGCAAAAAATAATTTATACATAACATATGCGTGTAACCGCAGAATTTATGGTAGTTTTCAGCCATGTATACCATCTAGATTCATTGACGAATTACCTAAAGAAACCTATGAAATCATCAATAATTATGGCAGCTATTATAACAATAGTAAGCGTAATTTTAGCTATTCAGCGAAAGAAAGCCCCGAGGTTATTGATGCCGGCTCCTCCCCTCGCTTGAAAAAAGGGCAACGGGTTTTTAATGTAAAATTTGGCTATGGATATATACTTTCCATAAGTAATAGCATAGCAGAAGTGGCATTTGACAAAGCTGGTATAAAAAAGGTGCTGGCGGAATATTTGTCAGAGAATACTTGAGTTATAGCAATTATTAAACCTCGCTTTGCGTTACTTGCTTAACAAAAAACTCAGCAACCAACACGTTATTATCCTGTGTGTGCAAGTTTGCTTCTGAATGGAGAGAGCCATACTTTCCTTTGCAATAGCTTTCTTGCGCTTTGAAGTCATTAAAATCTTCATGCGTTTTGAAGTTCTCTGCTAATTTTTCTAAAATATCTCTTTCACCTTCGGTTGCAGTTATAACTTCTTTTGTGCCATCAAATTCAATTTTGAATTTATTATTCTCAGCAATATCCAAAAATTTATCCAATAACTCTTTAACACCTTCTCCCCAGGTTATTTTAGAGTTAGAAGCAAAAGCATCTAATACTTCTGGCTTAAAATGCTCACACATAATAAGTTTGTTCACTACACACAGAAGATGCTTAGGCTTAGAAAATTCCAACAAGTTGTTATTGCTAATTAAAGCTATAAGCTCTTGATCATTTGCATGCATGATTCCATCATGTAAAATATTATAAACATAAAAATAATCCTTAATATTATTAAAAGGATATGGCTCGTTATGCATGAAATGATGACTAAAATAAAGCTTGGCAAAGTCGTCATTTCCAATTTCAATACCGTGCCAATCGATCTTCATGCATTTTGAGAGCTCAGCTATTTTCTCAGAATCATGCTCTTTTATTGCCTTAAGCAATTTAAAAGTATTCTTACTATCCTCATTATAATAATCAGAACCAGATACTAAATTATGCTTCTTAACCTGCTTACCTAAATCTGAAACATGAATGAAATTATCATCACAGCACCAATTTACACAAGTCATAAGCATTGCTTTATTAAGCCCAGCCTTATCTAGCAAAACTGATTCACCATAGCTGGTATCGTATAAATTATATCCTATAATATCATTATCCCTAACTACCTTAACCACAGCAGCATGACCTCCTAATAAAATATACAGAAAATCAGCGTCTTGTAACTTTTTCGGCAAGCTATCAAAAAATTCGAAAGATTCAGGAGTTTTCCCATCATCACTTAACTTAAATGTTAGTTTAAAGTGCTTCTTACTGCTTGCTGGATTCGGCGTATAATGGGTATACTCTTTAAGCCTTTGCAGAAAATTATCTTTGTAAAAATGGTCAAGCCTTTCTGATTTTTCAATTTGAGAGACCTCTTCAAGCTTGGATCTTAGTTTATCAAAAAAGTTTTTCTCAACACCTTTTTGCTGCCAAGAAATTTGCTTTCTAGCATATTCCCTAGCTAAACCATGACAAATAAAAGTCCCAGGGCTGTCGCCAAGGTAATTATATGGCATGCTCAATTTACATTGATAGAAATAATTTTCTTTGCTGGCGGTAATAAAATTACTTTCTTCTTTATCTTGCTCGCTCAAAGAATTATATAAATCTGGCGTGATATAACCCATAGCATGGTCAAGCTTAGCGCCATTTAAACTTACATGGCTAATGTCATAATGCCTACCTGCTAAGTTACAATAACTTAAATCACAGCCATCCAAGTTCAGCTTAGTGTTGTGATAGGATACAATACTTGCCTTTTTTAAGGAAATACCAGCAAAGTTAGCTTCAGCAAAATTCTTAGGTACCGTTATTGTTGTATCGTTATCCAAAACTAAATCTGCATCTAAAGCATTAAAAAGCATTGTAACATCTAGTACCCCTGCATCCATTTTTGCAAAAAACTTTTCCAACAAGATGTTATTAGGCGTATTCGTGACATAAGGCACCATTTTAAGAGCAGCTTCTTTACCATTATAAAGGGCTTCGTGAAGAATATTTTTTACACTAAAACTCATTGCAATCACAACTTTTTTATTAGGATCGCATAATTATACTATATAAAGACATAATAAGCAATATAACATAGCAGAAGTGGCATTTGACAAAGCTGGTATAAAAAAGGTACTGGCGGAATATTTGTCAGAGAATACTTAATCTTACTGATTCTTTTACTCATATGAAAATACGTGTGTTAGTCACCCGAGAAGCAAAAAACAGCATCAAGACTTTTGACTTGTTAAAAGATATGGGCTTCTCTCCGGTACTTTGCCCCTTTATAGAAATTGAACACGTGCCGTTCAAGCTTGGGGGAGACACTCCGGATTATATAATTATAACCAGCATCAACGCTGCCAAGGCTTTATCTTTTATGAACGTTCCATGTTTTGTAGTGGGGCAAAAGAGCGCCATCTACCTAGAAAAAAATGGTATTAAGGTAGCGGGTGTATTCCGTGACTCAGAAGCTTTGTTGGCTAAACTATCAGCATTAGCTAATTTGAAATTTTTATATCTTTCGGGTGATCACATTGCAACTGATATACCTAAAGTGCTGGAAAAAGCTGGGCACAAAGTAACCCGAAAAATAGTATATAAATCTAAAATAGTTGAAAATATAAGTGCCAATATCTTAGATGGAATAGATGTTGTTACTTTCTATTCTCCTAGAACCGCTTTGGCATTTGTTAGTTTTGTCTCTCACAATGCGCTACATGATAAACTAAAGCGCATCACCGCAGTTTGTTTAAGTCCTAAAATTGCAGCCAATTTAAATGATTTTGCATTTAAAGAGGTGCTGATTGCACCCGAACCTAATGAAACTGCGCTGTTGAAGTTGTTGAAAAATAAGTGCAGTAATTTAGCATAATTACTTGATTTATAAATTAAATATATAATTTTTTATCAAAGCGCTTTGTTATTATTATTTTTTATAGTATAATGCCTGTCATAAACTTATATAGGATAAAATACTATGACAATTATGCCAAATATTTTTGAAGCAATCCGTACAAATAACATCGAAGAGTTGAAGGCAATTATCGAAAGCGGCTCTTTTGATCCTAATGAGATACATAACGCAGGTGGTACAGCGCTTCACTTGGCTGCAAGGTTGGGTAATTTTGAAGCAACAAAGATGCTTCTAGAAACTAAAAAGTTCGATGTAAATGCAGTTGACGATGAAAACTGGACTCCTTTGGAATGGGTAAGCAATCATTTTCGTGATCAAGATGATTTACATTCAAACAGATTTGAAATTTTAAAACTACTTCTTAACAATCCTAACCTAGATCTTAATTCCCAAAATTCCCCATTATATCCTAATGCTGCAGTGGCTGCATGGAATATTTCATTTACTTCAGAGGAAAGAAAAGAAATTTTCGAAATTTTGCAAAGCAGGAAATCGGATATAAATCCTGATATAATGCAAGCTATCGAAGAAGAAATGGCGAATTATTTTAATGGGAATGAAGAGGATCAAGACCTTGTAAATAATGCAAGCAATTTACCTGAGCCTAACGTAGAACTTCATTCTGAAGCTCTAGACCCTAACGTAGCCAATCAATAAAAATAAAAAACAAAAAAGCAAGCAATGGACAACCGCTGCTTGCTTCACCCTAGAAATAATCTTGTCTTTCCGTCAAAAGAGCTATAACGATGATAATGTAAGGGCTTGAGGTATAAAATGATTGAAGAAATCCATAGGAAAATGCTATTATTTGCGCATAAAGCTTATGGATTTTGTACGTTAATTTTCGTCGCTGCGAGGAGCATACTTGCGACGCAGCAGTCCAGCCCCCTAGGGTCATTCCTGCGAAGGCAGGAATCTTATCTTAAGATCCCGCAACAAGTGCGGGATGACAACCTATCAGCAATCGCTGCGCTCTTTCGCAAAGACGCTGTTTACATATTTTATGATTACTCAGCTCCCGAGATAATCTCAGAGTTTTGACGAACAGACAATCCTAATGCCATAGCTGTAATCCATAGCCTGAGTCTGGTATGATTTTTCCAATCCACAAAAACTTTATTTAGCTAGTTTAACCACGCCCACATCGTCGGAAGACTTACCATCCATTACCTCAAACCCTAAAGCCGTGATTTTAGCACGAAGTTCATCAGCAAGCTGCCAGTTCTTTTCTAACCTGGCTTTGTTTCGCTGTTCGGCGAGGTTGCGCACTTCTTCCGGTATCACCATCTCTTTTTGCTTGAGATCTAACCCTATTAGCTTGCAAGCGCTGGCAAGCTTAAGTTGGGCTTGAGCGTTACCATCCCTTAAGTACCAACTAGCATATTCGTGCATTTTTGCTAGATATAAAGGCGTGTTTAAATCATCAGCTAAGTAGCTTTGAAATTCAGCGTCCGCTGGAGCAACCCCTTCAAAACCAGCTAATGCCCGCCTAAATTTAGCAATTGTTTTTGTGGCATCTTCAATAGCTTTTTGGTTGAAATCAATTGGCTTGCGGTAATGAGTAGTCAAATAAAAACAACGTATTACACAGCCCTCTTCGCCTTCATCCAAAACCTCTTTCACAGTTTTAAAGTTACCAAGGCTTTTACTCATCTTCTCGCCATCGACCATCAAAAACCCATTGTGCACCCAATAATTGGCGAAATGGTTGTGGTCGGAAGAACACTCGCTTTGGGCAATTTCATTTTCATGATGTGGGAACATTAAATCCGCCCCGCCACCATGGATGTCAAAGCTGTCTCCTAAAATAGCTCTAGTCATTGCCGAGCACTCAATATGCCAGCCAGGGCGCCCTCTACCCCATGGGCTATCAAACCCAAATGCAAATTCCTCTTCTGCAGATGGCTTCCACAAAACAAAGTCAGCAGGGTCTTTCTTAAATGGCGCAACTTCAACTCTGGCGCCTGCTATCATCTCTTCTCTACTGCGATTGGAAAGTTTTCCATATTCAGAAAAGCTTCCAACCGAAAACAAAACATGCCCCTCCACTTCATATGCATGCCCCTTCTCAATTAATGCCTGAATCATCTCTATCATCTGCGGTATATATTCCGTAGCCCTAGGCTCATGGGTGGGTTCCAGGCAGTTGAGCGCTTGCATATCCTCATGATACTGCGCCGTCGTCCTTTCAGTGAGTTCTTTAAATGCCACACCAGAACTTAGGCATGCAGCGATGATTTTATCATCCACATCCGTAATGTTGCGAGCATATGTAACCTTTTTATAAACACTTTGCAAAAAGCGGAATAGAACATCATATACCACGGCAGCCCTGGCATTACCCAAGTGTGGCCTATCATATACCGTAGGACCGCAGGCATACATTGTGACGTGGTTTGGGTCAATGGGTTTAAATATCTCCTTTTGCTTGGAGAGAGAATTAGTTATATAAATTTGCATAGTTTTAATCCAAAATAATCTTACCAAAAACAAGTCGGCCAAAGGTGGCACGCTTAGATTTCCACAGTTGTACAGTCTGCAACCCTTTAGGTAAGTACTTACACACTTCCTCTTCAGACTGTAAAATCATTATTTTATGCAGCTTGCCGTGCTTAAACTTCTGCAAGATCACTCCCTTGCCTCGCTTCATCTGCGGTATTTCATCAACTCCGAACACCAGTAATCTTCTGTTATCCCCAAATGTCAGCACATAGTTACCCAGTACTTTTATGCATGTCATAGCAGGTGAATCGCTATTTAACACTTGTTTACCAGCTTTAGTGTAAGACAGCAAATCTTGCGCCTCTACAATAAATCCCCTGCCATCCTGAGAAGCCAGCAAATATTTTGCTTCCGGTTCATATGCAAAAAAGGCAATCACCGTTTCAGAATCAGCAAAATCGAATAATAATTTAACAGGGTCACCATCACCTCTTCCCTGTTGAACTGCATTTGCATCAATGTTGTAAAATTTCCCTAAGCTAGAGAATATCAACAGCTTATCGGTTGAACTAACTTCCAATGCAAACCGCTCTTCATCTTCATCCCGATATTTAAGTTTTGCGTGCCCATGGTCTTTAAATGCTTTTAACCACCCTTGCTTGGATAACGAAACCGTTACAGGATATTTATCTTGCGCTGCTGTAAGCACAGATGTATCAACTGCACTTAAATTTATCAATTGTGTTTTTCGCAAAGAGTTAGGGTTTTTTGCTAATAATTTTTTAGTAGCTTCCAGGTCTTTCTTTAAATGCTTTTCAAAATTTTGCTTGGAGTTCAGAGTTTCTTCCAACTGCTTTTTCTCCTCAGATAAAGCATCACTCTCACGTTTAATCTCAAATTCTTCAAGTTTGCGTAAAGATCGAAGTCGAGTATTTAAAATAGACTCCACCTGCACATCGCTTAAGTTCCACCTGGCAACCATTATTTCTTTAGGCTCATCTTCTTCACGGATAATTCTGATTACCTCATCCAAGTTCAAATATGCTATTATCAGCCCTGCCAATATCTCTAGACGATGGTTTATTGCAGCTAACCGATTTTCCATTTTACGCTTCAAAACTATCTTGCGATGCTCCAAAAAACCAAATAGCACATCTTTTAAATTCATTACCGAAGGCTCAGATCTTGCGTTCAGAACGTTAAGATTTAAGCTAACCCTTGTTTCCAGGTCAGTATTCAAATACAAACTTTCCATAATGGCTTCAGCGTGAATATTCTTAGACTTAGGCATTATAGCTATCCTTATGTCTTCAGCTGATTGGTCCTGGAAGTTTTCAATAAATGCAATTTTCTTTTGCTGGTAAAGGTCCGCGAGTTGCTCTATTACCTTACGCTTATTAACCTGGTATGGTATCTCGGTGATGATGATTTGATATTTACCCCGGTCTTGCTCTTCTTTATGCCACTTAGCACGCAACCTAAAAGATCCACGCCCAGTTTCGTAAGCCTTACTCAGTGCAACTTCATCACGCACCATTAATCCTGCTGTTGGGAAATCTGGCCCATGGAAAACTTTGAAAATATTTTCGTAGTCCGCATTGGGATTACTAACCAGCAATATCAATACATCAAACAGCTCTAGTATATTGTGTGGCGGAATGGAAGTTGCCATACCAACCGCTATACCCTCTGCACCATTTGCTAAAATGTTTGGTACTGCAGATGGCAAAACCACTGGCTCATCGTCGCTGCCATCATAATTTGGCCTAAAGTCTACTGTATCCTTTTCGATATCTGCAAGCAAAAGCATCGCATAATCTGTTAGCTTAGCTTCTGTATAACGCATCGCAGCTTGCGAATCACCATCGATTGACCCAAAGTTCCCCTGCCCCTCAATTATAGGGTACCGCATAGAAAAACTCTGTGCCATGCGCACCAATGCATCATAAACCGAAACATCTCCATGGGGGTGGAACTTACCGATTACATTACCAACAATACGAGCACATTTCTTATATCCGCTTTTAGGGTCTAACTTAAGCTCATGCATAGCGTGAAGCAACCTTCTGTGCACTGGTTTTAAGCCGTCTCTGAGGTCGGGCAAAGAACGTGATACTATGGTAGACAGAGCGTAAGAGAAGTACTTCTCCTCCAATACATCTTTAAAACTAACGATATTTTCGATTTCCTTTTGTCCCACTAAGTATGCTTCCTTTCCAAGATTTACTATAATACCAATTTCAAAAGACTTTACATTGAAACGCCGTTTATTACAACTAACTCTTTTATACCATAAGCAGGCCAGGGCAACCGCATTAAAATTCTGGTACTGTTGGGGGAATATAGGTTTTATAAATCTTATCGTCTTCGCGAGCGATAGCTAAGGGGATCCAGTTCTTTTTCCTTACTTTTTCTGGATTGCTTCGTCGCTAAAGCT